>JAFUDL010000020.1 GCA_017459225.1 Kiritimatiellia bacterium | reverse complement strand
TCTGCCGCATGACGCCTTCGAGGCGGCCGCGATTCTCAACCTGCAGGAGGACCATCTAGACAGGCACGGCAGCGCCGCCGTTTACCATGGTCTCAAGCGTCGCCTTCTCGAGATGGCGCGGGTGCAGGTGGACGGCACGGCCGACGCCTCGCCCGCTCCTGGCGGCGAGGCGCTGCTCGCGGGATCGTACTTCGACAATTCCGTTCTGCGCCGGAACGGACTCTGCGCCGTGGCGCTGCTGCGCGCCGCAGGCGTGGCGGACAGTGAGATCGCGGCGGCGTTTGCGCGCTTCGAGCCGCTGCCGCATAGGATGCAGACGGTGTGCGAGAAGGGTGGCGTGATGTGGATAGACGACTCGAAGGCCACCTCTCTCGCGGCGCTTGCCGCCGGCGTGGAGATGTCCGCCGCGAGGCTTGGCCGCGCCGAGCCGGGCTCAAAGCCGGGCGTTTTGCTCGTCGCGGGAGGCCTTTCGAAGGGGGATGATCCATTTTCTGTGATTCCGCGCTTGCGTTCTGGGGTAAAAAAAGTGTATCTTATAGGGCGTTGCGCAGAACAGTTCTTTCACGCATGGCGGGAGACCGTGCCGTGCGAGGTCTGCGGGACCCTTGACCGGGCGGTCGAGGCAGCCCGGCGCGATGTCGTTTCCGGCGAGGGGGTGCTGCTCTCGCCAGGCACGGCCAGTTTCGATCAATTTCAAAATTATGGTGCCCGTGGCGATGCGTTCGCTGCTCTCGTCCGTGCGGGGGCGTGACGTCGGCGCGGGGCCAGCAAAAAACGAGGAAGAAGAAAATGAAGGTGCAGAAGCTCGGATTGGTTCTGAGTGTGAACATGGCAGCCGCCTGCCTTATGATGCAGGGCTGCAAGAAGGATGGCGTTGTGCCGCTGGATCCCCATACCACGACGGTTGTGGCTCCCGCGCCTGCCACATCGTCGACGCCCACAGCCGCAACCCCCACGGCGGTGGCCCCCGTCAGCCAGGAAGTCGTTCAGCCGGCCACCGGCACGGCGCCCTCGGGCGTTATGGTAGAGCCCGGGCCTGTGGTTCAGCCCGCTCCTGTGGCTCAGCCCGCGCCCCAGCCTGTTGTGGCCGTTGTGCCGCCTCCGCCGCAGCCTTCGAAGGTGCCCACCGTGCGGCCGCTTCCCCCGGTTCCGCCCAAGAAGGTCCACACGGCGCCCGCCGGCACCAAGCCTGTGGCGCCTGTTGCCGAAGCGAAGCCTGCCGCTCCTGCCGCCGATGGTTTCGTGTACACGGTCAAGCCCGGCGACCAGCTGTTCGCCGTGAGCCGTCGTTACAACGTGCGCCTTGCGGCGATTGCGAAGGCGAATCCCGGTCTCAACGTCGACCGCATCAGGATCGGCCAGAAGATTGTGATTCCCGGCGTGGCCGCCGTACAAGCGCCCACCGCAGTCGCCACGACAAAGCCCGAGCAGGCGAAGCCCGAGCAGCCTGTGGTGATGAACGCCGCCGCCACTCCCACGGCCGCCAACATCACGCCTCCGGCGAAGAGTTCCCAGGCGGCGCCCGTTGCCGTCAAGACGACTCCTGCGCCTGGCGTGAAGACCGTCTCCTCCTCCAAGCCCTACACGGGGCCCACGAAGGAGTACAAGGTCCGCAGCGGCGACTTCATCGGCAAGATCGCCTATGAGAACGGCATCACGATCCGCCAGCTCAAGGAGATGAACAAGCTCACGAAGGACAATCTGCGCGTTGGCCAGGTGCTGCTCATCCCCGCCGAGAAGGTGACGAAGCCCGCTGACGGCAAGAAGCCCGTAGAGGCGAAGCCCGCGCCCAAGACGACTGAGCCCACCGTCGATGTGAAGCCCGCCGAACAGCCGAAGGAAGAGCCCAAGGTCGAAGAGGAGAAGAAGGAAGTCGAGCCGCAGCCCGTCGTCGAAGCGAAGAAGGATGACGCGGCGCCCGCGACTCCGGAGCAGCCCGTCGTAGAGGAGAAGGTCGAGAAGCCGGATCCTGCCGAGGCTGGCAATTTCTACATTGTGAAGGATGGCGACGATCTCGTCTCCGTGTCCATCGCCTGCGGCATCAGCCCGAGCCAGCTGATGGACCTCAATGGCCTCAAGGCCGGCGATGCGATCAAGCCCGGCGACAAGCTCAAGCTGCCCGCGCACGCCACTAAGCCGCAGAACGACTAAACGGTGTCTCGTTTGACTAGGACGAAGCCGTGACACGTGCCGGTTGGTCATTTCTACTCACTGTTCTCACGCTGCTGGCCATAGGCCTGATGGTTCTGGCCTCGGCCAGCGGCGCGTATGGGCTGCGCCTGTACAATGACGCAAATCACTTCATCGTCAGGCAGGTCGTATGGGTGGGCGTGTCGATCGTGGTTGGCGTGGCAGCCTGCTTCTGCGACTACCACATTTGGCGCGAGAAGCCCTGGTTGACGGTGCTGCTGTATCTCGGCGTGGTGGGGCTGATGGCGGCGGTGTTCGCGTTTCCTGAGGTGAAGGGCTCGCACCGCTGGCTTAAGATCACCTCTTCGCTGCGTCTGCAGCCAAGCGAATTCGGCAAGCTCGCGGTGGTGATCGCGACCGCCGTGTTCATCGACCGCGCGGGATGGCGCATCTCCAAGTTCTGGAAGGGTGCGGTAAGGGCGTCGTTCATCGTTGCCGTCATCATGGGGCTTGCGGTGCTGGAGCCTGACTTCGGCGCCACGATGGTGATCGGCATCACGGCCTGCGCGCTCTTCTTCATCTCCGGCATGAAGATACTCCATCTGGCTGCGCTGGGCGCATCAGGCGCGGCTGCGTTCGGAGTGCTGCTGATCTTCAACAAGAACCGCATGAACCGCATCCTTTCGTGGTTCAAGACTAGCGGGTTGTCGTGGTTCAACTCCAGCGTGTCGGATGGCGGCACGATTGTGCTTACCGCCAAGGAACAGGCCATGAATCATCAGGCCAACGCGGCGCTTGTGGCGATTCGCAACGGCGGCACCACGGGCGTTGGGTACACAAAGTCCATGCAGAAGCTGCAGTATCTTCCAGAGGCGCACACGGACTTCATCTTTGCCGTCGGCGCGGAGGAGCTTGGGCTTGTGTTCTCGCTTGTGCTGCTGGCGCTCTACGTGACGGTGATGGTGCTCGGCATGATCGCCGCCGCGCGCTCGCCGGACCGTCTTGGCCGCCTGATCGCGTACGGAATGACCTTCCTGATTGTGTTCCAGGCGCTCTTCAATCTGGGCGTCGTCACGAAGTGCCTGCCCACGAAGGGCATAGCGCTTCCGTTCATAAGCTATGGGGGCACGAATCTGCTGACTGCCGCCGTGGCGACGGGAGTGATACTGAATGTTTTTCGTCAAATTGAATCGCCAAAACTCCGTCCAAGGAGTATAATATCACCGATGTTTGAAACAGAAGGAGCATAGAAAAATGTCTCGTGCATACAACTTCTCGGCCGGTCCGGCCGTGCTGCCGCTCGAGGTTCTGCAGAGCGCGCAGGAGAACCTTGTGGACTACAAGGGCACAGGAATGTCCGTGATGGAGATGAGCCACCGCGGCAAGGACTACGATGCCATCCACCAGGAGGCGATCGCCACGTTCAAGGAGCTGTGCGGCCTGAACGACGACTGGAGCGTGTGCTTCATCCAGGGCGGCGCGTCCCTCCAGTTCGCCATGATCCCAATGAACTTCCTTGGCGCCGACCAGGTGGCCGACTACGCCAACCAGGGCACGTGGTCCAACAAGGCCCTCAAGGAGGCGCAGGCGCTCGGCCGCGTGAACGTGGCGGCCAACTGCCAGAAGGACAACCCCACGCGCATGCCGTACGAAGACGAGTTCAAGTGGACACCCGGCGCGGTCTACAGCCACATCTGCTCGAACGAGACGATCTCCGGCGCGGAGCTGAAGAAGTTCCCCGTAACCGGCTCGCCGCTCATCTGCGACATGTCTAGCGACATCCTCTCCTGCGAGCGCGACTACACGCAGTTCGCGATGTTCTACGCCGGCGCGCAGAAGAACCTCGGCCCCTCCGGCATGGCCGTTGTCGCAATCCGCAAGGAGTTCGCCGCGCGCGGTTCGCAGACGATTCCCACGATGCTGCAGTACCGCACGTTCGTCGACAACGATTCGCTCTACAACACGCCTCCCTGCTGGTCGATCTACATCTTCGGCGAGACGATGAAGTGGGTGAAGAAGGTGGGCAAGGAGAACCTCTTCCGCCTCAACGAGGAGAAGGCGAAGAAGATCTACGACGTGATCGACGGCTCGGGGTTCTACCGCGGCACCGCGCTCAAGGAGTTCCGCTCCAACATGAACGTGACTTGGCGCCTGCCCAACGAGGAGCTCGAGGCCCGCT
>JAFUDL010000250.1 GCA_017459225.1 Kiritimatiellia bacterium | reverse complement strand
CACGATGATCGCGCTCGTAATGCTGTTCTGCTCGAACATCACAATCCCGTGGCCCAGTTGCAACGCTCCGATGCGCATGAACAAAGGGGAAGCTCGTCAGGAGGTGGCATGAACCGACCCACACTCATGCACGAAGAGCCCGTTTTTGTGGAAGGCAACACGCTCAAGCTCAACGTTGTCTCGATCGGCACGATGGTCTACATGCGCTAGGGCGTGCACACGTGTGCGCCGCAATGCCGGGTCTCTGCACTTGCTCGGCATTGTCATTTTGTTCTTTTTGTCATTTGAGCCAGTTGCAAAACCTGCTTTTTAGTTTCACGCAAAGTCCGCTAAGTTCGCAAAGTCATCCATGAAACAGAACTTCGCGTACTTTGCGAACTTGGCGTGAGATGTTTTTGGAGGTTTTGCAATTACCTCGGTGATGTACTAACTAGCGCGACAGATGTGACAAATTAAGAGATGTTGTCGCAGGATGAAAAATTTCACTTTTCAGGCCATGATTTCTTTCAGTTTTGGCTCTTATCGCGGCACTTCTTGCCTGTAGTTGCCAAATAATGCAAAAATACTTGCAAATATTGCAGTTTACCCCCCCCCTCGAAAGTCTTTGCCAACAAAATTGCAAATTTATGCTTTTGACTATTGCCTATGCACGGCGCAAATGCTATACTATTCCCCTTGCTTTAGGGAGCGTAGGCTTTTCGCTTACGCGCCTGAAGGAAGGAGGCAAAGAACATGTATTTCGTGAAAAAGACAGTCCTTGGTTTCCTTGTTGCGCTGCTCTGCGGCGCGGCGTGGTGCGGCGTAGTTGCGAACGGCCATGCGGGCGCAAGGCGCGTGAACCATCTCACGCGCGTAAGCAGCCACGGCCGCATCGCCGTGATGGCTGAGGGCAACCGGTTCTCCGAGAGCGCAAAGGTCTCCCTTTCGCGCACACGTGCGGACGGAGTGAAGCGCAGGATCATGGAAGGCCTTGCGAAGAAGCGCCGTGGCGGTCCGCGCCTTCTCGGTGCGGCGAAGGAGCCTTCCTCTCGCAAGGAGCCGTCCGTTCTCGCGATGTACGACATCTCGATCGAGTCGGACGGCGCCAAGTGGCAGCCTGCAGCTGGTGAACCCGTCCAGGTTGACGTGACCCTTGACGAGCCGGTGGCCATAACGCCCGGCGCGACGCTTGGCGTTGCGCACCTTGCGGACGACGGCACGGTGGAGGCGCTACCCGCATCGCGCTACAGTTTCACCTACAACGCCGCGAAAACGGCGGTCACGGCCTTCTCCTTCTCCGCCGAGGGCTTCTCCGTTTACGCCATCACGGAGGGCACGGACCACACGACCGACAGCGATCCCGCCCGCCGCATCTACCAGTTCTATACGCTTGACGAGTCGGATAGCTACGTTCCATTCTACTTCGTCGCCGACGACAACACACGAACCTTCCGCCAGATCGTCAAGGACGGGCAGAGCCTCGCGCGTCCCGAGATGGTGTCGTCCATGGGGCGCACCTTCATGGGTTGGTATCTCTTTGACGGCACTGACTATGCGGCCGCCCCGTTCGACTTCTCGAAGCCCATCACGTTTGATGCAAACGAGACCGGCGAGCACGTGTACACTCTCCGCGCCCGCTTCGGCGATGTGGGCTATGTGATCTTCCATGACCAGTCCATGACCGTGGGCGCCGACAAGAAATGGCCCATCACCGTCGTGCGCCGCGCGCCGCTCACGAAGAACGGCAACGTGCTGGAGGCCACGGTAGAGATCGACGACGTGACGGTGACGTATGACGAAAGCGCCAATGACAACTCCGGGGAAGAGGAACAAGAGAACTCGGCGCCCAAGATGATCTTCCGTGGATGGTCGAGAACGCCAGTCGATCCCGGTGAACCGAAGGACATATATGGAAACGACGTGGTGCGCGTTGAATCTCCGCTCACATTCACCCGTGCGGAGGGCGACAAGGGCAGGCCGGTCGATCTCTATCCAATTTTTGTGCCGATCCACTGGCTGTCATACCAGTCCGCCAAGACCGGCGAGGGCGCTTCCTACTGCCCGCCCGAGTGCCTCTACGAGGACGAGGACAAGGACGAGCTTCCCCAACCCAACCGCACCGGCTATACATTCGCTGGCTGGTACACGGAGGCAGATGGCGGCGTGAAGGTGGGCAATGCCGACGGTACGCTGAACACCTCGGCCAACCTCTCGGGTTGGGGCGGCTACATTGAAGACGGCAAGCTGAAGATCAGCGAAGATGTGAAGCTGTACGGCCATTGGACCCCTGCGTTGACGCGGTACACCGTTGTCATTTGGCAGCAGAAGGCTACCGACGCGGCTAATATAGCGAACGAGGACAAGACATACGATTTCCGTGAAAGTATTGAGTATACAGAGCGTTCCGAAGAGGAGGTTTCCGTGTCCAATGATGACAAGACACGCTCGTATACAGGTTTCCACTTCGGTCGTTGTGATGATGCCGCAATTGTGAGGGGCGACGGCTCTACCGTCCTCAACGTTTACTACGACCGCAATGTTCATACCTATAGATTCTACAATACCACGTCGTCGTCAATTACCGCCACTACCTCGTACGTGTACTCGTCTCCTGGCGTTTCCTACACTTACTTGGATGACACCAGTTACACTTTGTCGAGAGGCAATACTGATACTTATCGTAATGATACTTATCAAAATAATAGAAAACAAATTGGCGGAACGAACTATTACGTGTCATATCGTATTAGAAGTTCTAATAATGCGACTCGGTATGCCATATACGCAAATAACGCATGGTACCAAATCGGTGACAATAATAACACAGCTAAGTTGTTGTATGATAATGCGCCTGACATTACAAGTTTTACCTATGGTAGCACTATATCTTTTAGCTTTGGCCAACAGGAGCTGACACAAACCTTTGCATTTGGAGAAGAGGCAGATAGTTCTGTTGTTGACACTTTGGAAAATGCCGACAGGAAGAAGACCATCTCTGGATATGAAGTGTCTTACACGGGTAGTTCCAGCAAGACATACTACATAAAACATTCAGGCACTTGGTATCAGATACCGGCTTCTAATGGAAGTAGCGTGTACGATAATGCAACAGGCATTGAAGTAGTTGACGACGCTGTATCGCAGGCCTTTGGTGTAAATAGTACGGCTGTGAGCACCTCGACTACCATCACCACTTTGGAGGCCAATAAAAAGGGCATTGGGGCATACGATGTCTCGTACACCGGAAGTGGCACCAGTCAGACCTTTTACATCAAGTTCAATACAGACGGCAAATGGCATCAGATTACCAGCAATGGCAGCACCTTGTGGGATACTGCTACGGGTATTACTGCAACCACGACTTCCAACCAGACGGAAGTCCTTGCCATCACGGCGCTCTACGGAGCGAGCATTAAAAATTTCTTTCCAGTGAAGGTGAATGGAACACAGCACACTTGGAAGGCTACGACGACCTCCATTTACCAGGAGCGCCTGCTGATTATTGAATACATGGATGATGCAGACATCCTGTTCTACATTTCCGACAACAATGGTAGGGGCGGAACCATATATATGTATGTCGAAGTGGACGAGGACGAGAGTGACGGGACGCAGCACGGCGGCAAGTTTTACCGGGAGTACTTTCACTACGAACACAACTATAATTTCCTTACCGCGAAAGAGGACTTCTACGCTCTTGACGGTTACTCGAACGATGCAAAGAATGCTGATTGCAATGGTCAAGGAGCAACCTTTAGTTCAAGTGGTCGATA
Source organism: Kiritimatiellia bacterium (assembly GCA_017459225.1). GTDB lineage: Bacteria > Verrucomicrobiota > Kiritimatiellia > RFP12 > UBA1067 > RUG572. The sequence continues at coordinate 10,207 of JAFUDL010000250.1, read as the reverse complement.
TCCCTCGAGCGGATCTCTGCCTACCGGCGGAAACACCGTCAGCAAATTCTATTACGACCGTCTGCCGTTCACGATTGACTTCGTAGATTCCTATGGCAATGTAACGCTTGACTCGGTGACCATGTTGTACACACAGAAACTCGGCCCGAAGGTCAGCGAGCTCTTCCCGGACGGACCCGAGTCCAGACGCGAAGGTTACACGTTTACCGGCTGGTATGCGGATAGTTCCTGCACCACCCGTGTGTTCTTCGAGGAGGACGAAGAGTACAACAACTATACAAAGAACAAGGTGTTATATAACAGAGTGCCGGCGAATAACCTTCAGCTTTTCGCGGGCTGGGAGACAATATGGTACCTGATACGGATCGATCCGAACGGCGGACAGCTGGCGGATTCGGACTCCACCTGGTTCTGGGAGTCTTACGGTGGGGAGAGGGTCTATGAATACAACACCGCTTCGCGCAGCTTCATGCCGTCGGCGAGCGGCGAGTGGTTCTACGTGGTCAAGAACCGCGACTACTACAAGAGCGCGCTTGCCGGCGAATACGGCGATCAGGGCGACTTCGACAAATTCGTGGCCGATACCTGGAGCGACTTCGAGGATGACAATGGAAAGACCATTCTCGGCGACCGCCGCGCGTACTACACGACGGACGTGAACGATCCAGGCATCACGGACTTCACCCAATACGAGAACCGTGTCAATGCATACCGCTACTCCGGGTGGTACGAAGTGCTGATGGACGATAACGGCAACGAGATCGGCGAGGCGCTGTACAAGTTCGGGCAGAAGGTCACGCACGACACCACTCTGCGCCTGCATTGGAAGAGCCTTGGAACGTACGAGCTGCACTACGTCGCCGGCGATGGCACGATAGACCGCCTGGACGACAACGAGCAATACACCTTCCATGAGGCTCTCGACGTCGCGGTGTTCGACGACCAGTCCGACCTCGTCGTCACCCGCACCGCCACTGCACCAGAGGGCAAGTATTTCGTGGGCTGGACCGTCCGCAACGGCGATGGCACCGTTTACTTCCCCGGTCAATCCTTCGTGCTGAACGCAATCTACAGCGAGGCCGGCTCGGCCCCCAACGTCCGAGTGGTCTATCTGGACGCCGTCTATGAAACCATCAGGACCGTGAGCCTCACGCTGGACGTCAACGGCAGCGCGCAGGCCAATGCGTCCATAGGCGACGACGCCACCTCTCTCACGCTCGCCCATCCGGATCCGGCGGACGAATTCGCCTCGGGCTCCTCCGACACAACCCGCACGGTCTCGGGCCTGCCGAACAACGCCTACGGCCACCTGAGCGACGGCACGGGGTACACCTGCACCATCGGCGACGAGACGCTCACGTTCCTCGGATGGAACACGCGCAAGGACGGCACGGGCACGCACTTCGCGCCCGGCGCGTACGTGGGCGTCGACGCGCTCGACACGCTGGACGGCAGCGGCGCCAACACGCTCTACGCCGAATGGGCCGTGAACGTCTATTTCGACAAGAACAACACCCAGTACACGTGGGAGCCGGGCTCTGCCGACGCCTGGAACGCGAATGAGTTCACTTACATCACCGACGGCGCCAATGCCGGGCGGTACAGCCAGCAGACGACGCTGAACGGCTATGCCCGCAACCCCGGCGTGCTGCAGGACATCGTGGACGCGGAGACCGGCAAGCCGATGATGTTCGACTTCTGGAGCACGAAGCGCTATCAGGACACCGCGGACCTCGAGGCGTACAACTTCGAGGAGACCCCCGTGGAGGGCCCGCTCGTATTGTACGCCGCGTGGCGCGACCTAATCGAGGTGCCGCTGCAGGTGGTTGACGCCTCGGAGGAGACGATCGTCGACCACAGCACGCTACACTCCGAAGACCCGGACGGCTGGCTCAAGCAGCTGTCGATCCAGGTGGGCAACAGCACCGACGTCTCGTTTAACGATTCTCCCACGCAGTATGTGCAGCTGCCCGACGGCAGCTACCAGTACGCGTTCACGTGCATCGCCACGTCCAAGGACGACATCTCCGAAGGGCGCAAAATCAGCCGCGTCTACTACAACACCTCAGCGCGCAGCGTCTATGTGGAATACGCCGACGGAACCAGCGAGGCGCTTCCGAGCGAGATGAAGGTGTTCATGGTGTACTTCAAGAACCCGAGGCCCATCAACATCGGCTATCGCGAGATGGGCCTGGACGGGTTCACGACGGTGACGGCCAAGACCGACGCGCCCACGCAGACGGACGTGGGGGCAGAGGCCCTGAACGTGGCGGACAGCCTGCTGACGACGCCGCTCCAGTATCCCGCGAGCGGATCGTACCAGCACTACGCCTACGCGCTCGGCGATCCCAACGCGACTGCGGCCGCGCAGCTGCACTACATCACCGAGACGAAGACGAGCAACGGGTCGCGCCCCGCGCTCCAGATCAGGAACACATGGCGCGGGTTCGAGTACTCCTCTGACAATGGCACCACGTGGACCCACTACGGGTTCGACATGCAGCTCTACGTGGTGTACTTCACCGCCCAGCCCACGATCATCACCCTCCGCGAGGAGACCATCGGCACCGCGGAAGACATCAGTGCCGAGTTCGTGTACGACGTCGTCATCTCGGGCGGCGGGTCGTCCGAGTCCTCGACCGTCACGCTGAGGAACGGCGAGGCGGAGTCGCTCACGCTGTTCGCGAGCTCGTCCGTGCAACAGAGCATCACCATCACGCAGAGGCCGAAGGATGGCTTCACGACGACGATCGGGATGACGGTCGACGATCCCGGCGTGAACGGCACGGCCAACGGCCTCGTGTACACCGCAACGGCCGCCATGAGCGGCGGCGCGGAGACGGTGACCTACACCAACAGCCGCGGACTGCTGCCGCTTGAGCTGAACGTGGCGTTCGGCAGCGGCGGAGAGGTGACGAACGTCAACGGCGAGTACCGCACCGACGCTGAGAGCGGGTACACGCTGAACGTGCCGATCCAGGCGGGCGATCCCGCGCCCACGCCTTTCTCCGTGACGGAGCAGGCGCTGACGGGCCGCAACAAGGTCTATGCCGAGGGCACGGCGGCGGATGGGCTTCTCTCCAAGGAGGTCGGCGCCACGCACGTGTTCGTGGGCGTGTGGTACGGTCGCCCGGCGCAGGCCGATGGCGAGGCCGAGGAGGGCGACAAGGTCGAGCTCGAGGGGCGCGTCACGTCCGTCGGCTTCGTGAAGCTTGCGCGCGAGGACTACTACGGAATCTGCCTGAACGACGATCCAGACCTTCCGCTTGGAAGCTACAGGCTGTACTACGTGTACAGCGAGATGCCGAAGATCCACTACGTGAAGGAGGGAGCGAACGGCACGCTCGTGAAGCTTGAGACGTTGGCGTATCAGGGCGTGGCGTATGAGAACGTGATGCCGCAGGATTCGATGATGTCCGTCGGCGAGGCGAAAGCCCTGTCCGTGCAGTTCGGCGGAAACGGCGTGAACTCCGAAGTCGTCCACGTGCCGTTCATTCTCGACGGCTCCCATCCGGGATCGCTGGATGCGGTGACCATCGCGGCAGGTCCGGAGAAGGACGGCTCAGTCAAGGAGAGCGACTTGGACGGCCAGACGGTCATGACCTCCGATCCCCTGAAGCTTCAGATCAGGGACGGTCTGGTGAAGTGGAGCCTGAACGGCGAGACATGGCATGACTTCTCCGGCTCTCCCGCCGTGTACGTAATCTACCGCGAAGTCGGCTACAACCTCACGATAAAGGCGACGACCATCGCGAACGATGCGGACAGGGCGCAGGCGTTCACCGTGTCCATCACCTCCCCGGCGCTCGCCGACGGCGTCTCCTACGAGATCGACAACTACAGCGTGGACAGCGTCACGCCGACGGTTGGCTCGGAAACGGGCACGATCACGCTTTCGCTCAAGGACGGCGACGAGGTTACAATCCGCGCGCTGCAGAGCGGAAGCTACTCCATCGTCGAGACGCTGGTGGACCGCTTCACGCTGACACACGTCAAGGAGGGCGAGAACTACATCGACGATTCGCAGCTGATCAAGAACGCCGACGATGCGCTGATCGGCGTCAACGTGGTCATGGAGAAGAACCACTCCATCGAGCTTGTCAACGAGAAGAAGTATAGGGTCAAGTTCGTGGACGAGGACACCACGACGGTGCTTAAGGATGAAGTGACCTACGCGTTCCAGACCACGGCGGACAAGGTCGCAAAGCCGGAAGACGAGCCCACCAAGCCGATGAACGACGAATACACCTTCCTCTACCGCTTCGAGGGCTGGTCGGAGGACGGCGAGACGGTCACGGCCGTAGCTGACGTCACCAAGGACGTCGTCTACCGGGCGAAGTACCGCGAGATCGAGGTTCCGAAGCTCAGGCAGCGCGCCGTCGCGCTCGACCTCGTCATCAGGCTCGCCGAGCCTGAAGAGACCGACGCGGCCGAGAGGAAGCGCAAGTACGAAGCCAAGCTCATCGGCGCGCTCGCCGCGGCGGACGTCACGCTGAAGGACACAGGGTTCTTCCACGAGAGCGACACGGCGTACGACTACCTCAATGAGATGCAGCCGAACGGACTGCGCCTCTGGGAATGCCTGCGCACCGGTACACCGGTAACACAGAAGCTTCTCGACACGGCTCTCGGCGAAGGCGCGAACCAGTTGTCGCTTACAATGGCGGCCGCTCCTGTTGACATCAAGGACCTTGGCTATGATGTGTATCATGTGTTGCGCAAGTACAAAGAAAACGGCGAAAGCGTAACCTGGGATGACGTCAGTGCTCGTGTGATGGGCACATATCCCAACTTCGAAAAGCCTGCGTTTGCAATAGACCTTCTTGATGAAGAAGGAAAGTCCAAGAACGCATCGGGCTTCTACCGCGTCGTCACTCAGATCGTGCCGAAGTACAACACGGAAAAAATCATCAACGAAATACCGTCTCCAAACATAATCGCCGTACTGGAGGTGAACAGCGGGCTCAAGAAGACCATGACGGCCATTCCGTGGGTTGCGCTTCCGAGCGATCCCGACGCGGCGGCGCTGCCGTCCATCACCGTCAACAACTACGTCCAGACCGGACAGCTCAGCGCGGGCGACGCGGTCTACTCCATCGACGCCAATGGCATCTACGAGCAGTGGGTGCTGGGTAGCGGCGACGGCCAGCAGGGCGCGCTCACATGGACGTCTGCTACGACGGTCGCGAATGGCTCAAGCGGAGAGACGGTGGTGCAGGATGCGTCCGATCCGGCCACGCACGGTCTCAGCCGCGGCGCCGCCACGTGGGTGGAGCGCACAAGCGATGGCAAGCCGTACTTCCTCGTCGGGCAGTATGCGCCCGGAAACATCACCGTGAACATCGCCGGAGGGTCCGACACGGTTCCGGCCAGCACGATAATCGCAAACCCGAGCATCAATGCGCTACCCGTCAACTCGATCGCCTGGGGCGACAACCCCACCACCAAGGACACGATCGAGGTGTACAATGACAAGAACATCTGCTACAATCTGCAGTGGAACATGAAGAAGAAGGAGTGGGGCCGCTCCGCTAAGGTGTGGGACGACACCTTCAAGGCATACCGCAGCCAGTGGCAGAACGACTTCACCATCCCCGCCGGCACCGGCGTGAGGTACAAGCGCTGCGGAGGTGCTTTCACCGTAACGGTCAGCGCCGACCAGGTCAAAGAATCCGTCCAGTCGGGCACGGGCGAGTAAGGCGTATGGCAAGATAGGGGATTAAGACACATGAAGACAGTTCGCAAGACATTCCTTCTGCTTACGGCGTTCTCATTGTTCGCGAATGCATTTGCCACGGATCCCGAGATCCTCTGGTGGCGTGTCCAGGACGAGGACGACCCGGAGTCTTTCGAGAACGTCAAGGTGACCGCGCTGGACGGCTCGCAGGTCAACGCCGTTGACCTTGACTACCAGGGCAAGAGCGTGAACGCGGCGCGCCTTCACGTTGTGGGCGGAGGTGTTGACACCTACCTGCCGTTTGCGGATCCCGACGTGCCGGGGATGAGCCAGACCTTCGCCCCGCTGCCCGGCGACTTCTACAACGACCTCAGCGCCTATACGGGCGCGGCGTACTCGTTCGCGGTCGAGCTGGGCAACTGGCAAGACGACAGCTGGACGATAATGGCGACTTCGGGGTATGTCACGTTTGACACGCTGAAGAACGACATGCACCATGTCCACAACTGGACGGACATCACCACGAACATCGCCATGCCCTGGCTGCCGTCCTTCACCGTGCCCGAGCCGTGCAGCGGCCTGCTGCTGCTCGTGGGCGGCGGCCTCCTCGCGCTGAGGCGCCGCAGGAGAGTGTGAGAGTTTCGAAGTTTCGGGTTTCGGGTTTCGAGGACAGAGGACAGAAGACAAAGGACAGAGGACTGGGCTGTAAGGCGCTTTGCGTTCAACAGCCACCATCCTTTGTCCTTTGTCTTTTGTCTTTTGTCCTGTCCTAAACTTTAAACTCTAAACTTTAAACTCCGTATCAGATGTGTTATAATATCGCTGCTGTGGAACATTAGCCACAAACATGAAAGGAACCTGAAAGAATGATGACCGACCGAGAGAGGCTTACACGAAGCGACTTTGCGTGGGCCATCATACTTGGCATCATAACCGCCTCGCTTGCGTGGTTCTGGGGCGGCGAAGGGATTCCGAGCGATTTGTGGGAGGAGATCTCGGTTGCGGCGGGGTTGCGTCCGCCAACAGCTCCGTTCCCCTGTGTGTGGCATGCGATTGTTCAGGGGCTTTTCTCGTTGCTTGGCGTCAATGGAGGCCTCTTTGCCCTGCGCTTGTTGGGCCCGCTCGCTCTTGGCACTGCGACGGGCGTTGGGTTCATCCTCCTCTACGAGCTGGTGCCGTCCGTGCTGAGAGAGCGCATGCAGCTGGCGGGCTGGAGCCGCTTCATCGTGCGAATTGTGCTTGCACAGGGCACGGTGTGCTTCGCCTGCTCCGAGCCTGTGTGGAACGTTTGCCGCTTCTTCTCGCCCGCAACGCTCCAGTTCCTGATCACCACTGCGGCGGCGGCGCTTTGCGTGCGCGCGTTCCTCTTGCGGATAATGCGCCACCTCTATGCCGCCGCCGCCATGCTGGGCGTATTGGCGGCCGAGACTCCGGTGGGCATCGTGTTGCCAATCGGCCTCATCGTCTATGGATGGTGGAAGGGCGGACGCGCCTCCGTGCCGGGCGATCCCGATCCCCTCATCAACCCCTTTGTGCGCACGATGGTGGTGCGCCGCATAACGTATTCGTTCTTCTGCGGATTTCTGCCGGCCATCGCGCTGAACGTGGTGTTCTTCTGCTCGCATGATGGACTCGAGGCGCATGCGTGGAACGGCTTCGAGTACGTCCTCCACGTGGTTGCGCGCTACGTGCAGCTCTTCGCCACGGCGGCGTCCGTGCTGGGCTGGTTGTTCCTAGCGGGCTTCGCCGTTCTCCCTCTCGTGGTCGCCGGAACGTTGCTGCACAAGGCCACCGACGACGACAAGTTCATGCCGCTCTCATACGGCATCTTCTACGTTTTCGCCGGAGTGGTGGCGTTTCTGCAGCTCGCGGGATGGCGCGTCTTCTGGTTCTGGGGGTGGACCACGCCGCAGAACGTGAGTTCGCCGTATCTCCTCTGCATATCCTCCGTTCTGAACTCCATGACGCTGTCCCTCTCTCTATGCGTGCTGGGCGTTGAGGTGTACTTCCGCAATTTCAGGAAGATCGCGGGCACGCGCTTCCAGGACGCCGTGGAGGACGTTGCGGCGCAGCCGGTGGTGGAGTCGTTCCAGAGCGCGAACCGTCTGCGCCGCATGCTCGTGCGCTGCGAGCCGCTGCTCGTCTTCGCGCTCGTGCTGCCGATGCGCATGAAGTCAACCGAGCATCGCATGAAGGAGATGCTCGACGAGTATCTGCAGATGACGGCCGAGGAGTGCGCGGGGGCGAGAACGCTGTTCACGGACGGCGCGCTCGACGCCGGGATGGAGCTTGCGGCGTTCATGCAGGGGCGCACTCTCAAGACGCTTTCGATGATGTCCAGCAGCGCCCCCCGCGACATCTACCTGCGCAAGCGCGCGGCGCTTGACGAAGAGGACGACCTTGCCCTCGCAAGCGGCGCCGCCGATGTGATGCGCACATGGGTGCGCCACAAGCCGCAGCGGATGAAGGACTGCGCCATACAGCTTGGATTCGAGCTCTGGCGCCACGACAAGCTGCCGATGCCTTCCTGCGGCGGCTTCGTGGCCTACCCATCTGGCGGTCTCGAAAAGGAGGTCGCCGCGCGTGGCGTAATCGCGGCAACCAACCTCGCCCACCGGATAGTGGCGCTCTACGACGACGGCGAGCCGATGTCCACCGACGACTTCGGCCTGAAGCAGCGCTTCCTCTTCATGCAGTGGCGCCTTGCGCGAATGTGCAGAATGCGCGCCGATGCGGCGGATGTCGCCGGGCGCAAGGCCGAGGCGATGGCCGAGACGGTGCTCGCCAACAGCCTCGACGACCGGAACGACGCGTTCAACCGCCTCAGGCGGCAGATGGACTGGGTGGGGATGCAGCGCGGCGCTCGCCTCACGCTGCGCGAAGGTTTGAAGATCGGCCTCGACCGCGCCGACTTCCGCCTCGCGCGCACATATGCGCAGCAGGTGCTGGCGAGCGATCCTCAAGACTCCGCCGCGAACTTCGCGATCGGAATGGGATACTTCGTTGAAGAGCAGTACGCGCGTGCCGAGGAGTACCTGAGGCGCAGCCTCGAAAAGAACCCCAAGGAGCCGGCCGCCCTCAACAACCTCGCGATCGCGCTCATGCGCCAGGGCAAATACGACGAGGCCGAGGCCAAAGCAATGCAGGCAGTACGCGCGCTTCCAAAGTCGAAGGCCGTGCGCAAGACGGTCTATGCGATCCTAGAGGAGAGGCAGAAAGCGAAGGAAGCGGCGAGCAAGCCACAGGACGAGCAGCCCAACGAGCCTGAAATACTGCCTAAGTAAGATGTTTGAAGATTTGAAGGTTTCGAGGTTTCGAGGTTTCAAGGTTTCGGAGTTCGAAAGTTGGAAGGTTTGAAGGTGTGGGAGTTTCGAGGACAGAGGACAGAGGACAGAAGACAGAGGACTGGGCTGGAAGGCGCATCGCGTTCAACAGCCACCATCCTTTGTCCTTTGTCCTTTGTCTTTTGTCCTACCTCTGAACTTTGAACTCTGAACTTTAAACTCTAAACTCTAAACTTTGAACTGACAACTAAAGAAAGGTAAATGCCATGAAAACGAAAGTCCTTGCGTGCGCATGCGCTGCCTGTATCGCCGCCAATGCCCAGCGTCCATATCCTGCACCCTGGGGCGCCGATGTCTCCACGCCCGAAAAGCGCGCCGCTCTGAACGAAAAGCTGTGGCGCCACGACACGTCGCGTGACGTCAAGATCTGGCCCGACGGCAAGATTCCGTTCAAGGTCTCCGACAAGCCGATGAAGTTCCTAGAGCACGAGCTCAACCAGAGTAATGTGGTGGTTACCGACATCAACGTGCCGCAGTTCACGTTCTTCCCTGCTTCCGGCGATGGCGCGAAGCCCGTCGTGGTTGTGCTTCCCGGTGGCGGCTACTTCCAGCTCGGCTGGAACAAGGAAGGCACCGAGATCGCGGATTGGCTTAATGCGAACGGCATTTCCGCCGCCGTGCTTCTCTACCGCGCGCCGCGTCAGCGCAAGGCAGCGCTCTGCGACACGCAGCGCACAATCGGCATTCTGCGGCGCGACGCCGAGAAGTACAAGATCGATCCGCGCAAGATCGGCGTGATCGGCTTCTCCGCAGGCGCAAACCTCGCGGTGCGCGCCGCCACCAACTGGCGCAAGCGTGCCTACGAGCGCGTGGACGATGCCGACGACCAGCCCTGCCGCCCCGACTTCCAGATGCTGATTTACCCCTGGGACCTTCTGCCCAACAACGTGCGCAAGGACCATCTTCCCGTCGACCAGCTCAAGCCCGAGTATCCCGTTGACCGCGAGACGCCTCCCGCCTTCATCATGCAGGCCCAGGACGACTTCTGCATGGTTGAGACCGCGGTTGGCTATTATCTCGCTCTGCGCGCCGCCCACGTGAGAAGCGAGCTCCACGTGTATCCCTTCGGCGGACACGGCTTCGGACTTCGCCGTCTCGGCACCCCCTGCGACAACTGGAGCGACGCCGCGGCGCTGTGGCTTAAAAGGCTGGTTCGTGGTTCGTGATTCGTGGCTCGTGGTTCGTG
>JAFUDL010000249.1 GCA_017459225.1 Kiritimatiellia bacterium | reverse complement strand
GGCGCGGCCGGGCTCGTCGCTGTCGAGGGGGCCGAGGTTGTCCCACGCCCACTTCACGGCGGCGCGGCTCGCGGCGACGTAGCCCGGGGCCGAGGACGCGGCGCGCGCGGTGGATTCCTCCGCGTAGCGCAGGTCGAAGAGCGCGACGTCGCAGAGGTCGCGGTATGCGGCGAGCGTCTCGGCGGATTCGTAGCCTGACGAGTTCCACACGAACGGTAGGCGGATGCCGTCGTCTAGGATGGGCTTCGCGGCGGAGCGTATGAAGGGGAGGTATGGCGTGGGCGAGACGAGGTTCCAGTTCGCGCAGCCGTCGTCCACGGCGAGTTCGCGCAGGATTGACGTGAGTCTCTCCACGGGGACGTCCTCGCCTTCGCCTTTCCAGCTCCAGGGCGAGTTCTGGCAGTAGAGGCACTTCATGGTGCAGCGCGAGAAGAAGACGGCTCCAGAACCGGAAGGGCCGCAGATGGGCGGCTCCTCGCCGAAGTGGGGTCCCCACCGGAACACGCGCGGCGCTGTGCCGGCCTGGCAGAAGCCGAGCGCGCCGGCGGAGCGGTCGACCCCGCAGCGGCGCGGACATAGTTCGCAGCGCGGAATCATGGCGCCGGTTTCACGGCTTCAGTGGACTCGGCCGGCGGCTGTGGCTGCTGCTGCGCGGATGCGGGACCCTGCTCGCGCAAGTAGCGTGCACGCGTACGCACGAAAACCATTCCGACGAAGGGAATGGTGGCGATGTAGCAGACGCCCATAACGCCGAGCGTGAGCCAGAACTGCGAGACGAGGAAGGCGATGATCAGCAGCAGGCCGGCCATGGTGGGCAGCATGTAAGCGCGTGATATGTGCATGGACTTCAACGAGATCGTGGGCAGGCGGCTTGCCATCAGAAGGCCGATGAAGAGAAGCATGAACATTCCGAAATAGACGTTCTGCATCGCGCCTGCCACAAGGGGGGCGCTCTCCTTCGCCTCGAGGGCGAGCGAGAGGATGGCGGGCGTGAGCACCATCCAGCAGCCGCCAGGCGCGGGCACGCCGAGGAAGAAGTGCTTCCAATAGGGCAGGGTGGGCTGCTCGAGCATTGTGTTGAAGCGGGCGAGGCGGAAAGCGTCGCACATCGCGTAGAAGAGTGCCGAGCCGAGAAAGAGGTTGCGCAGGAAGGGCGTCATGCCGGGATTGGCGCAGAGGCACCAGAAGTAGATGAAGAGGGCCGGCGCCACGCCGAAGTTCACGAAGTCGGCGAGCGAGTCGAGTTCGGCGCCGAGCTTGGAGCTGCACTTGAGAAGGCGCGCCACGCGTCCGTCCATCGCGTCGCACACGCAGGCGATGAGCAGGGCCATGAGCGCCTTGAACCAGTCGCGAGGGGCTGCGGGCTGGCCAGACAGAGCGCGCGCGTAGTTTGAGGCGACGATCGTGATGCACGTGATGCCGCCGCATACGGCGATGGATGTTATGAGATTGGGGAGCATCGCCCGCAGGGGCACGCTGCCCTCGCGCGGCGTCTTGTTTTTGCGGCGTCTGCCGCGCAGTCTGAACTTGCTCATTTCGACTCCTCGTTTTGCTTCCTGCACGGGAGGTGCCCGAGAACCGTCTCGCCCGCCACCATGATCTGTCCTTCGCGCACTTCGGCCTTCGCGCCGGCGGGAAGATACACGTCGAGGCGAGAGCCGAAGCGGATGAGGCCGAATCGCTCGGCGCGCGCGAGCTCTGCGCCGTCCGAGACGAACGGCACGATGCGCTTCGCGACTAGGCCGGCGATCTGCACCACGCCGTAGAGAGTGCCGCATGGGGTCTGCATGAGGTAGCAGCAGCGCTCGTTGTCGGTGGAGGCCTTGTCGAGCGAGGCGTTGAGGAACTTGCCGGGAACGTGCGCCATCTTGAGGATCTTGGCGGCGGTGGGCATGCGGTTCACGTGCACGTTGAAGACGCTCATGAAGACGCTCACGCGCGTGTGGAGAGTCTGTGGCGAGACGCCTTCGGGGAGGGCGTCGAGGAGCTCGGCGGGGAGGGGGCAGTCCTTGACCATGCAGATGCGTCCGTCAGCCGGCGAAAGAATGGCGGACTCGTCCTCCGGCGGATAGCGCTCTGGGTCGCGGAAGAAGAGGAACACTCCGTACGCGAGCAGCAGGAATGGCGCCGCAAGGAACGAAAGCACTGCTGCTAGCGAAGTGAAGAACGCATGGTGCGGCATGTCGCCGCCCCGCACGGCCACTAGAACGGCGCATGCAGCGGCCGCGGCCGTGAGCAGCAAGGCCGTGATGAGAGTGGGGATGCCGAACTTCCTGCCTTCGCGGTTGATGTGCGGCAGAAGGTACGACTTGTTCGAGAAATCTGGCTTGGGTTCGTTCATGGTGGATATTATCTCATTTTTTCCCCGCGCGCGCAACAGTGGGTTTCTGCTGATTTTTATACACGCGACGCGCTGAAAATGGTAAAATACACCATTCACGCCCCAGAAGGGACGTGGAGTTTTCGCGAAATTCAAAGGAGAATGACAAGATGGACAACTGGAGAAAAGCCCTTGAGCGGTGCGCATTCGTCTGCGCGGCGCTGGCCGCCGCGTTTGCGCTGTTGGCCGACGACGCGCCGCCTTCGCTTACCGACGTCGAGAACCTTGCGCCCCAGCCCTACTACTCCAACATCGCCCGCAAGCTCGCCAACATGCTGCCCGCGTACCACGTCACCCAGAAGTCGCTCGGCGGCGAGATATCGCAGCGGGCCTGGACGAATCTCGTGACGATGTACGACTACAACCACGCCGTGTTCCTCAAGAGCGATCTCGACGCCTTCGAGGACATGAAGGAGAACATCGGCGCGTCTCTTCGCAAGGGCGACCTTTCGTTCGCGTACGACCTCCACAAGGTCTTCGTGCGCCGTCTCAACGAATGCGTGACGTTCGTCACGAATCTGCTGGAGACGACGGAGTTCGACTTCACGGTGGACGAGACGTGCCAGTTCAAGCGCAAGGACGCGCCATGGCCCGAGACCGTTGAGGAGCGCAACGACCTCTGGAGGCGGCTCATCAAGAACGAGCTGCTCGCCCAGACACTGGTGCGCGAGCTCGACGCGGAGGAGGAGGCCGAGGCCAAACGCACCGGAAAGAAGAAGAGGCGCAATCGCCGCAAGAACAAGTCCACGACGACGGCCAACACCACCACGAACGCCGTTGAGGGCGCGTCGTCGACGACCAACTCGGCGGCGTCCGTCGCGGCCCCCGCCAAGCCCGAGCTCACCCCCAAGGAGATTCTGCTCAACAAATACCGCCACTATCTCGCGTGGGTGCTCACGGAGCTGGACGAGGAGAAGATCATGGAGCGCTATTTGCTGGCGGTGACGATGGCGTACGACCCGCACTCGGGGTACATGGCGCCGCTGAGCAAGGAGGACTTCGACAACGAGATGAGCCTGTCGCTATTCGGCGTTGGCGCGGTGCTCTCGCAGTCGCTGGACGACGGCGCGCTCGAGATCAAGGAGATCATGAAGGGCGGTCCGCTCGCGCGCGAGGGGTCGATCAAGGAAGGCGACAAGATCGTCGGCGTGGGCCAGGGCGACGGTCCAGTGGAGGACATCGTGTGGAAGTCCATGCGCAAGTCCATACGCAAGATCCGCGGGCCCAAGAACACGAAGGTCGTTCTGGAGGTCACCGACAAGAACGGCGCCTCCCGCCGCAAGGTGCCGCTCATCCGCGACGTGATCAAGCTTGAGGACCAGGCTGCCACGGGCCGCGTGGAGCGCGTGACCCTAGACGGCGTAGAGCGCACCATGGGCTACGTGAGGCTGCCCGCGTTCTACGGCACGATGGACAAGAAGCCCAACCAGCCCGGCTACCGCTCGTGCTCGCTCGACGTGGCGAAGTGGATCTCTAAGTTCAACACCCAGGGCACTGACGGCATGATCCTCGACCTGCGCGGCAACGGCGGCGGATCGCTCAGGGAGGCCGTGATGCTCACTGCCCTCTTCGTGAGGCCGAACCCCGGCCCATGCCCCGTGGTGCAGATCCGCGAGACGCGCAACCTCTACGTGCTCCCCACGTTCCCCGACCAGCCCACGTTCGCGTACCGCAAGCCGCTCGTGGTGCTGATCGACCGCCACAGCGCCTCCGCCTCGGAGATCGTGGCTGGCGCGCTGCAGGATACGGGCCGCGCCGTCATCGTGGGCGATACGCAGTCGCACGGCAAGGGCACGGTGCAGACGGTTCTGCCCATGGGGCGCCAGGAGTACGGCTCGATGAAGATCACCACCGCGCGCTTCTACCGAATCAACGGATCCTCCACGCAGGTGAAGGGCGTGGCAAGCGACATCTGCCAGCCGTCGTCCATAGACGAGCGCACTGACGTCGGCGAGGACAAGCTTCCCAACGCGCTGCCCTGGACGCGCATCGAGCCCGCCAGCTTCGAGCAGATCTGGAACATGCCAAACCTCGTTCCGAGGCTGCGCGACCGCTCCGCCGCGCGTACGGCCGACTCTCCCGAATGGAAGCGCCGCCGCGAGGTGGTGAAGCTCTTCCACGACCTCTCGGAGAGAAAGGCCGTGACCATCGCGCGCGACGCGCGCAAGAAGCTGATGAAGGACGACCGTGCCGTTCTCGAAGCGGCGGACGAGGCCGACTTTGACGACGACGAGGAATATGAAAAGCTCACCGATGCCGAAAAGGAGAAGGAGGACGCCGCGGCCGCGCGCAAGCGTGACATCGTGCTCACGGAGGCCTTCAACATCCTTGCCGACGTTGCCGCAATGACCGACGGCGGCGAGGCGCCGCCACCGCCACCTCCTCCTGCGAACCGCCTTCCCGCCTGGCTGCAGGCCATCCAGAGAGGGGGCGAGCCGTGAACAAGGTGCGCTTCACCAAGATGCACGGCGCGGGAAACGACTTCGTCCTGATCGACGACCGCGACGAGCGCTTCCCCGTGCATGACCATCTGCGCCTCGCGACGATGGCTTCGCCCCGCACCGGAATCGCATGCGAGGGCGTGATTCTGGTGCAGCCGTCGAAGACGGTTGACTTCCGCATGGTGTTCTTCAATCCGGACGGCACTGAGGCCGACCTCTGCGGCAACGGCGCAAGGTGCGTTGCCGCGTTCGCGCGCGAGATCGGCGCCGCGACGGGGCGTTCGATCACCTTCGAGACGCGGGCTGGGCTCGTGGACGCAGAGGTGCTCGACGCCGGCAAGGTGAAGGTGTGGATGCCCGAGCCGAAGGACCGCCGCTACGGACTCGACGTGGATGGCGTGAAGGGAGATTTCATCGTCGCGGGAGTGCCGCACTTCGTGGTGCCGTGCGAGAGCGTGGCGAATGTGGACGTGGATGGCCTTGGCCGCCGTCTGCGCCTTGCCGCCGCGTTCGAGCCCGACGGAACGAACGTCGACTTCGTGCAGTTCTGCCCGCCGCACAAGGCCATCATCCGCACGTACGAGCGCGGCGTGGAGGCGGAGAGCGGCGCGTGCGGCACGGGCGCCGTCGCGACTGCCGTTGTGGCGGTGGAGACGAAGGGGCTCTCCCTGCCGCTCCACGTGCACACGTCGCAGGGATTCGACTTGACGGTGGACGGCGACTGGCGCCAGGCGAAGGGCACGGGCTTCACGCTCACTGGCCCGGTGAAGAAGGTTTTCGAGGGCGAGATCGATCTTGATTCGCTCGACATCGGGAATGAGATGGAGTAGTTGGTTCGGAGTTTGAAGTTGAGAGTGCAATGAAGGAGGAGAGATGGCGGAATTGATAGTGGCGCTTGACGTGCAGTCGCGCGCAGAAGCGGTGGAGAAGGTGAAGCTCATCGGTGAGCCGGTGGGCTTCTACAAGATCGGACTCGAGCTTTTCACGGCGGAGGGTCCGGATGTCGTCAAGGCAGTGAAGGACCTCGGCAAGAAGGTGTTCCTCGACCTCAAGTTCCACGACATCCCGCGCACGGTCGAGCGTTCGGTGCGCTCCGGCGGAAAACTTGGCGTGGATCTGATGACGATCCATTCCGTCGGCGGCAAGGCGATGATCGCGGCGGCGCACGAGGCGGCCGCGGAATTCGGAGCGGCAGCGCCGAAGATTCTCGCGGTGACGGTGCTCACCTCGCTTGACCAGACGGACCTTGCGGACGTTGGAATCGTCGGCCGCACGCCTGCCGAGCAGGTGGCGGCGATGGCGAAGTTCGCCACTGAAAACGGCGCGGACGGTCTTGTGTGCTCTCCGAAGGAGGTTGGCGCGCTTTCGCGCTCGCTTGCCGCGGGAACCCTCTTCGTCACGCCGGGCGTGCGCCCCGCAGGCAGCGCGGTGGGCGACCAGAAGCGCAT
>JAFUDL010000248.1 GCA_017459225.1 Kiritimatiellia bacterium | reverse complement strand
CGAGGGCGTGTTCCACGTGAATCGGACGCGGACGCCCGTCGAGTCCGAGACGCCCCCAGTCCCACATCTTGAACGTGAAGATGTAGGGCGTCGCGGAAATCTCCAGCACCATGCAGTTCGCGACGGAGCAGTGGATCGTCACGCCGGGACTGAGCAAATGGTCGTGCTTCTACGCAGGGAAGGCGTTGACGTACCTGAGCGCGTCGAAGGAACCCGTCTTCTCGCTTGCACGGAGCGCGTCGGCGAATTCCTCGCGCGTGACGCCTGTCTTCTTGCCGAGATAGACGACTGGCGACGCGGATGCGTCGGCGTCGAGCAGGTAGTAGCTCTCGTCCTGCGTGTAGTGCATTCCGAAGGCGTCCTGAATGTATTCGGTGAGCGGATGGCACTGGAGCGACAGGTTACCGCCGCGCATCGTGTCGAGCATGTCGAAGCGGATCGGAAACTCCGCGCCGAAGCGGGCGTGGACCTTCTCGCCGAGGAGTTCGTGCGGATGGCGAAAGACGAGGTTGATCGCCGGCGTCTCGAGAACAATTCCGCCCACGTCCATGAGAAGCGAGTTCTCCTCCGGCACGCAGTCGAAGCTCCAGGCGTAGTTCTTCTTCGACGGGTCGAGGT
This sequence comes from Kiritimatiellia bacterium, assembly GCA_017459225.1. Taxonomy (GTDB): domain Bacteria; phylum Verrucomicrobiota; class Kiritimatiellia; order RFP12; family UBA1067; genus RUG572. The sequence continues at coordinate 10,480 of JAFUDL010000248.1, read as the reverse complement.
CGAACTTCTCCTTCATCCACTGTCCACCCCACACGCCGGGATCGAAGTAGGGCATCACGCGAAACGGACGCGACGCGGCGATTTCAAGTCCGCGCCGAAACGCCGCCCCCGTCATCATCTTCGGCTCTGCGCCGTTCGTGTCGAGGATGTAGTCCATCCTGTCGTAGCGCGCGCGCTTGTGGCGGTCGAGCGCGCGCCAGTCGGCGAAGAAGCCGCGCTTGTAGAGACGAAGCGCATCCTCGCCCGCGTTGTCATCCAGCCAGTTCGAGAGCCGTCCCGAACGGAAGCGCTGCTGGATCTCCCACCGCGCCATGTCGGCGTACACGTAGATGTCGCATTCGGGACAGCACACCGCCGCCGCCACACCATAGACGAGCACGACTCCCCGCGCCGCCGCGATCTTCGCCTTGACGGCCTCGACCTTCGCCGGGTCGAAATAGTCCTCCACCCGCCGGTGCGACATCACGGCGAACACGCGGTCGTCGCCCTGGTCCGCCGCAAGCATCGCACGCACCTCGTCATGCGTCTTGTTCGCCTCGCGCGTCTCGATCACCGCATCTGGACGGAGCGCAGCCTTCAACGCGGCAAGCACCTCGTCCTCCCACACGCCGTGGTAAAGATCCACGCAGATGACGCAACGCGGTAGGGTCACGCGTCCCGCGTGACCGCCACTGCACCTCGCCCGCAACTCCTTGCCGATTGCCTCCCATCCGGCAACGGCGCGGCATTCGCCATCCGCTGGAACCGTTATTGCTGGAAACTTGTCGTATGACGACTTCACTTGACCACTCCCTCCGCGAAGAGCGCGTGAAGTCCGAGTACGACGGATGCTTCAGGATTGTCGGCCACGACGAAACGAACCTTGCCCCACGGCGTCCAGGAGTGCTTCCACACGTATTCCTCCGCCGCCTTGAGAAGCGGCGTGAAATGCGATGCGCCGCCAGACCAGATAACCGTCTCGGCATCGTAAAGATGCACAAGCGCAAGCGCACCTGCACCAAGCGCGGTGAAAATCGTTGCAAAAAGCCGCTGCGCTTTTTCTTCACCCTTCTCGTAGTCTTCGGCGAAGCGGTGGTAATCGTAGCCCGGATCGGCGGCCATCTCCTTGAGCGCCCAGGTGCCAACGTATGCTTCAAGACATCCTTCGCCGCCGCAGTTGCACTTCCGTCCTCCATCGAACTGGATCGGGAAGTGTCCACCGAGAAGCCCGGCCGTACCATGCACACCACGTTCCAAATGCCCCCGGCACACGGCGGACGTTCCCACGCCCGTGCCGAGAATCATCATGACGGCATTCTGCTCGCCCTTGGCGCAACCGAAGTTGAGTTCGCCGAGAAGCGCCACGCGCGCATCATTGATCACTCGGCATGGAAGCGACAGTTTCTCCTGTGCCCACGCCGCGATGTCAACATTCTCCACGCCAGCGTGTTTCGCGTTGCAGCTCAAAACGCGGCACCTATCCTCGTCGATGATGCCTGGCAGTGCGATGCCGATTCCGTCCCATCCGCTGGGATGCCGGCCGCGTGCGGAAGCGATTCGTCGTTCAAGTTCCGCCAGCGTGCCGGTGAAGCCATCCGGCGCAACCGGGAAGATCTCGCTCTCCACGACTGCGCCATTCTCCACGGTGGCCAGCTTCACCCGGCTGCCACCTATGTCCGCGCTGATGGTTTTCACTTCGCAATCCCCCACTGTTTGTTTGGCTCGGATCCCATCCAGAGTTCAAGCGTGCCGCCCTTCAGGACTTCCTTCGCGGGGAAGAAGAAGGAACTGAGCGGCTTGCCATTCAGCACGGCACGCTGCACGTACTTGTTGGCGCGAGAGGCGTTGTGCGCCTTGATGGTGAACGTGTCGCCGCGACCGAAGCGTCCCCCAAGATCGATCGTCGCCTCCTCGAAGAGCGGACTCGCGATTTCATAGACGGGTTCCGCGCGGCATCCGCCGTCCGTCTGGAAAAGCCCGAGCGACGCCATAACGAACCACGCGCTCATCTGCCCCTGGTCCTCATCGCCAAGCCACGCCGTCGAATCGCCGTAGCCGTAGTAGCGCTCCATGATCGACCGTGCCCACTTCTGCGTCTCCCACGGCTCTCCCGCCCAGCTGAAGAGGAACGCGAAGTGCATCGACTGCTGGTTGCCCTGCACCACGGGGAACTTCGCGTAGTGCTCGCCCGGAGCGTTGTAGCGGAACGGATAGCTCTTCTCAAAGCCCCACTTAAGCCGTTCGAGGAAGCGCTCGCGTCCGACGATCTCCACGAGCGCCGGGACGTCCTGTGGCACGAAGAACGTCAGCTGCCAGGCGTTGCCCTCTACATATCCCTTCACCGAGAATCCGTCCGCGATGGAAGTCAGTGTTTTGTCCCATTCGCCCTTCGAGTCCCTGCGATGGCAGTATCCGCTTTCGGGATTGACGGCGTTCTTCCACCAGGTACCGCGCTCGGAGAATGTCTTGTACGCGGCCTCGTCGCCAATCGCCTTTGCGAACTGCCCCACCGTCCAGTCATCGTAGGAATACTCCATCGAGTTCGAGAAGGTGCCCTTGTCGCTCGGCACATAATGGTATTGCATATATGCGGCAAGGTTGCGATTGCCGGCATAGCCGCGCCCCACCTTCTGTCCTGGTGTGGTCTGCATCTTAACGAACGCGGACAGCAGCTTCTTCGGATCGTACACGCGAATCCCCATCTGCCAGGCGCTGACCATCTGCGGAATCTCGTGTTCCGCCACCATCACCGGCAAGTAGCGCATTCCCGCCGGACCCTTCCCGAGCCATCCGCCGGCCTCATAGAGCGCCATCTGCGACTTCACCCAGCGCGCGCTCCATTCCGGTCCCACGAGGTTCCACGTCTGGTTCAGATTCCAGAACGTGTTCCAGAACGCGTCGCACCCCATCGCGCGCGCGTCGGGATCGTTCAGCTTCTGGATTTTGCCGAACGGGTCGCTCCAGCGTCCATCCACATCGTTGAACGTGTTGCGGCAGAACGAACGGTAGAGGTTCGTGTAGAAGCGCTTCTTCTCAAGACGGTCCACCGTGGCGATCTTCACGCGCCCCAGCAGGTCGTTCCACGTCGCCTCGTTGGCCGCGCGCACCTTCTCGAAGCTCCAGCCGAAAGGCTCCTCGACCTCGCGCTTCAAGTTGTTCGCCGCGCCGGCGATGTCAACGAAGGAAATGCCCGAGCGCAGCTGCACGACGGTCGCGCCGTCAGCAGGCTTGAACTCCACATAGCTTCCGAAGGACTTCGGGTTCTGCGCAGCGTGAGCGCTGCCGGTCCAGAGGGCATCGCCCTCCCATCCGCCGAACTTCGCGATGTCGCGGTCGAACTCGATCACGAAGTGGACGGTATAGAACTGGTCGGCGTCGCGGCTCCACACGCGCGGCGTCTCCTGCTTCGAGAAGCCTTCGATCCGGCGCGGACCCGTCTGGCGCATTTCGCAGTCCAATATGTTGTATGTATACTCGGTGGGAGTAAACAGATCAATCATCACACGCGGCGTCTTGCCAGCCGGATACGTGTAGCGCTGGAATCCGCAGCGGTCGGTGGCGGTGAGTTCGGCGAAGATGTCGTAGTCCTTTAGCTTCACGGCGTAGTATCCAGCCTTGCACACTTCGCTCGGCTTGTCGATGTACGATCGGTAGCCGTCGGCATGGCCTTCGATCTCGGAGCTGTCGCCCATCTTGATCTTGAGCGCTCCCGTCGTAGGCATCGTGCCGAGTCCCGCCATGGTCCACTCGTGAATGTGGCTGAAGCAACCGACGCTCTCGATGGTGGGGTCGTACCCGCCCTGCCATAATCCCCTTCCAGGCGTGCCTTCATTGTCAGGCGACAGCTTCACCATGCTGAACGGCATCCACGGGCCTGGCACGAGCATCCAGCGCGAGTGCGCCGTGCCCATGCGGGTATCCACATAGCCCGCCACGCCAGCATCGCGCTGCGGCGTGCGCACTACAGTTCCTTCCCGCACACACTCCCCGTCAACAAACACACGGTATTTACCTTGGGCCGCCGCGTCCATCGGCGCCTCGAACGAATACGCCCCTGCCTCAACGCGCTGCTCCAATGCGACCTTGCCGTCAATCTCCACGCGCACTACGGGCGCGCCATCCAGATGCTCCACGTCTACGAGAAGCGGCAGCTTCCCCGTACCAGGAATCAGATAGTCGCCCGCCTTCACGCTTCGCACGTACGCGCCCTTGTGCGCAAGGCGCACCACTGCATCGTTCGGGCCTTCGAGGCGCACGTCGTCGAAGATCGCCCAGCTGCCTTCGATGGACGTGATCTTGATCTCATTCCCGCCCTCGACGATTTCGCTGTCCGCAAGGTCGAACTTCGCCGTGAACGGTTTTGCCGTAGAGAAGTCGCCCTTCATGATGGAGGCGTCTCCCCCGCCGGTGGGCAGCACAATCTTCCGCGCATTGCCGTTCACCGACACCTTCAGGAGGGGCTTCTCCGCCTTATGGACGTCAGCGAAGTCGATGTAGAGCGTCCATGCGCCGCCCGTGCCCTTCTTCGTGATGTCGAAGAGGATGTTCACCTGCTGCGTGCGGCGTCCGGCGATGCGGCTAGACCCCGCCCACTTGTCGTTGATGCCGGGAAGAACGTACGGGAAGTCCTTCTTTGCGTTCGATCTTCCTACGAGGAAGTAGTTGTTTTCCCAGCCGAAGTCGTGCTGCAGGAAATCGTTGTATCCACGCGGCGCAAGCGCGAACTCGTTGCCTGTGCAGTCCTTCTGGCCGATCTGCCACACGACGTGCGCATTTGCCGAAACAGCGAATGCCGCAGTCGCAGCCATCAACAATCTATGATTCATATAGCATTTCCTTTCCTTGACAAAACTTAAAACGAAATTGTACGGACACCAATCCGCGCTGTTGTTGATAAGTTTACCAGAGACATTGCCGCCCTTCAATTGCACAATCCTAAAATTCGATTGCACAACACCATTTCACGCGTGCTGGCGCGAACGAGAACGATTCAAGTCTGTAAAATGTAGAAATGCTAAAATACAGACGAACAAATCCAGTGGTCGTGGAATCTATCCGTCTGTAAAATGACATCTTGCTATTTTACAGACCGATTCAACTTGACATGTCGCACGGACATCACCGCCCTCTGCGGTTTTGTTCCCGCCAGCGCTCGGCGGTGAGGCCGGTATCCGCCTTGAACATGCGGCAGAAATATTGAGCGGATGCGAAGCCGGAGCGGGCGACAATATCGGCTACAGGAAGCTCCGTATTTGCCAGAAGCCGTTTCGCAGCCGACAGCCGGCTTTCAATCAGCTCCTGCTGAACCGTGCGCCCAAGTGCCTTGCGGAACCCCTCCTCGACCATCGGAAGCGATTTGCCGACGAATGCAGCAACATCTTCCGCTGTAAGCCGCTTCTCGACATTTCTTGAAATGTACACGAGCGCGTCCGAGATCCACTTCTGCGCGAATGCGTACGTTTCGGTTGACCGGCGCAGTATGACTTCGCCAGGCTTGACGCGGATGGCCGGGGGATTCTTCCGCGCCGCTTCCGAGCGCATCATCCGCGACAGTACAGCCACGGCCGCCGCGCCAACGCGGTGGCCGGAGTTGTCGATGGAGGAAATGGAGGGCGCCACGAACGAGCAAACGAGCGGATCGTTGTCCACGCCCAGCACGGCAAGATTGTCCGGCACGGAGATGTTTTCGCTTCGGCAAACGCACAACACCTGATAGGCCCGTGTGTCGTGGCAGCAGAACACCGCTATGCGCGGCGGCAGCCCCTTTAGCCACTGGGCGAGGCTGCGCGCGTCGGCGCCGAGCGTCACGTCCTCCTTGCGCGTCACGCGGGCGTCGTACTCCGCAAGAGCTCGGCGTGGTGTCTTGAACACGGAACAGGGGAAGTAGTGGCTTTTCAGCATGGCGACGAAAGCGTCGCGCCGCTCGTCTGAATAGTTATAACCCTCATAGCCGCAGTAGGCAAAGGAAGTGAAACGACGCGCCAGAAAGTGTTCGGCTGCCTTTCGCCCGATTGCCGCCTGATCCCCATCAACCGAACCAAACAATGGATACCGCTTGTTGCAGAACACGTCCACCACTGGAAGCCCGGATGCCGCAAGCCTTTGGGCCATCGCATCGTCAACCACGCGGGCGATCACGCCATCGAATCCGCGAAGCACCTTTGGACGCTTCAGAGAATCGGCATCAACAAACTCAAGCGCCCAGCCGTCCTCGCGCAACGCCGCGTCGGCAATGCCGCAACAGAGCTCGCGCCCATAGGCGCGATCCCTTTCCACGATCACGGCGACCCTTGTATCTGTCCGCCGCTCACCGACATATTCCTTCTGTGTCACGGGCATATTCTACCAAACCTGCCGTCTGACCTTCAATTGAACAATTCTAAAATTCAATTGCACAGAAGCCGCAGATCACAGAGACGTGGCGCAAAAATCCACCAGCAGTTCACACCGAACTCGTCCGGCGGATCCACTCTCCTTGCGCGTAGTATCTTGACGCCGCTACAGAGCAAGTCCACAATCACCGTTTCCGCGAGAGCGACGATCTGCCGCCTGAACAGCGTCAATGTCGGACGCTATCTGGGCGCGAAGCGCCTCTTCGCCGGAGAAGACGCGCTCTGGGCGGATGAACGCGAGAAAGTCAACCGCAAGCGTCTTCGGCGCGGCGACAGGATGCGTTGAGATCACATGCACTTCAAGGACAGGATGCTCCCACGCCTTCTCCCCCATCGTCGGCGCGAGCCCCCAGTTAGCCACGGCGCGCCCAAGCGACGTCTCCACGGCGTACACACCGCATGGAGGGCGCACCAGCCCTTCAGCCACCCTCACGTTCATCGTGGGAAATCCAAGCGCGCGTCCCAAGCCCTTCCCCGGAACGACATCGCCCTCCACGCGCCATGGACGCCCCAGAAGACGCGCGGCATCGGCCATGTCGCCTGCGGCAATCGCGGCACGTATGCGAGTGGAGGAGACGGGCGCACCGTCGATCTCCACGAACGGCATCGCGCGCACGGCAAATCCCCTCTCGCGCAGGAAAGCGGCGTCGCCAACTCCTCCTGCGCCGAAGCGCCAGTTTGGTCCGCAGAGAATCTCCTCCAGATCGGGATATTCGCGGCGCAGCCAGAGAGCGAACGCCTCTGCGGATTCGGCGGCGAAGTCGGGCGTGAAATCAAGCGCGCGCACTCGCCCGGTCGCTCCGGGACGCAGCGCCGCCTCTACGGCGGCAAGCCTTGCGGACGAAGTCATCAGCAGCGCAGGCGCGCGCGACGGCGCAAGCACGCGCGCGGGATGGTCGCGGAAAGTGAGCGCTGCATCGGCGCAGGCGAGAATCCGGCGGTGGCCGACATGCACGCCGTCGAAGAAGCCCACGGCGAGGTTCATCAGGCAAAGGCCCTCGCCATTGGAACGAGACGGTCCTTGAACGCCACGGGATCGAGCTTCATCACGTCCATGAAGCCAAGCGCCTCGTCCACGGAAAATCTGCCGCAGCGCGTGCGGCGCAGCGTCTCGAGAGAGGCGCCGCAGCCGAGCAGCGCGCCGAGATCGTGGGCAAGTGCGCGCACGCACACGCCCTTGGTGCAGAGGATGTCGAACGACACGAGCGGCGGCGCGAACTCCGTCACGGCCAGGCGGAACACGTGCACTAGGCGGGCCTTGGCGTCGGCGGGGTCGGTGGGGACGATTCCGTACGACGGAGTGTCGGGGCGCTTCATCACGCTGAAGGCAGGAGGCGTCTGGAAGATGTCGCCGCGGAACTCGGGAAGAGCGGCATCGAGCGCCTCGCGAGTGACGCCGTCGAACGGGGACTCTGAGAGCGTGCGGCCTTCGCGGTCCGCAGTGTCGGTCACGCGCCCGAGACGGATTGTCGCAGAGTATTCGCGGTCGCCGTCCATCACGTCGCCCGAGACGCGCGTTGCGTCGCCCACGAGAAGCACAAGAAGGCCCGTGGCGTTGGGCTCGAGCGTGCCGCCATGGCCGATCTTCACGAGATTGAAGCGCGTCTTCACGGCCTTGAGCACGTCGTGCGAAGCGATCTGGACGGGCTTGTCGACAAGCAGCAAACCATCCTGCTCTGCAAGCATGGCAATTGAGGCGAGGTTAGCCATTCGCGCCGCTCTCGTTCTTCTCGATCTCGCTTATGATGCTGAGCACGTGGTCGCCCTTCTCAAGCGAATGGTCGATCACGAACCGCAGCTGCGGCGTGAACTTCAGGCGCACCTCTGCGTTGACGATGCGCTCGAATTCGTGCGTGCGGCGGATGATGTGGCCCATCACGCGGCTCTGCTCGGCTGCGTCGCCGAACACGCTCACCTTCACGGTGGCGTTGCGCAGGTTCTTGGCGCACGCGACGGCGGTCACGGTGACTACGCCGGGATTCACGTCGTCGCCCTGCAGCACGCGGAACATCGCCTCGCCGATCACGCGGCGCAGAAGCGAGTTCACTCTCTCAAGACGGTCAACTGCCATTTCACGCTCCTTGGCCGCGTTCCGCTAGAGCGAACGCGGCAGTTCCTCGAGGATGTAGCACTCCACCACGTCGCCCTCGGCGAAGTCCTCGTAGTTCGCGAAGCAGATGCCGCATTCCTGCTGTCCGGTGACCTCCTTGACCTCGTCCTTGAAGTGGCGCAGGGTCTGCACCTTGCCTTCCCACACCTTGGCGCCGTTGCGGAGGATGCGGTAGCGGGCCGAAGCCACGAGAGAGCCGTCGAGCATCTGCGAGCCGGCGATCTTTCCGAGCTTGCCGATGTAGTAGATCGCCTTCACCTGCGCGTGGCCCTTCACCTTCTCGGTGTACTCGGGCGGCAGGAGGTCGAGCATGGTCTTCTTCACATGGTCGATCAGCTCGTAGATGATGCGGAACGAGTTGATGCGCACGCCGTCGTGGCGGGCCTGCTGCTGCACGCCGGAGTCGCAGCCGATGTCGAAGCCCACGATCACGGCCTTGCCCGCAGCGGCGCTCTTCACGTCGGTGATGGAGACGTTGCCCGTGCCGGTGCCGATGATCTTGAGGCCCACCTTCTCGCTCTTGATGCCGCGCAGCGCCTCGACGATCGCCTCGAGGGAGCCCTGCGTGTCGCTCTTCACGACCACGCTCAGCTCGCGCTTGTCGCCGGCGTTCATCTGGCTCATGAGGTCGTCGAGCGAGAGCGCCTTCGTCTGCGAAAGCTCCTGCTCCTTGCGCAGGCGGGCCGTCTCCTCGGCAAGCGTGCGGGCGCGCTTCTCGTCGAGCATCACGCGGAACTCCGCGCCTGCTTCTGGCACGCCGGATAGGCCGGTGCACTTCACGGGCGTCGCGGGAGGCGCCTCCTTGATACGGCGGCCGCGGTCGTCGATGAGCGAGCGCACCTTGCCGAAGTGCTCGCCGATGAGGATTGCATCGCCCACCTTGAGTGTGCCGCCGGTGACGAGCAGCGTGGCGGAGGGACCGAAGCCCTGCTCGAGCTCGGCCTCGATCACGTAGCCGTTGGCGCGGCGGCGAGGGTTGGCGGAAAGCTCGAGAACGTCGGCCTGCAGCAGCATCATCTCGAGAAGGTTGTCCACGCCCTGGCCCGACACGCCAGACACTTCGCAGCACACGATGTCGCCGCCCCACTCTTCGGGGGTGAGACCGGCCTTCTGCAGCTGCTGCTTGACGCGCTGGGTGTTGGCGGTGGGCTTGTCGCACTTGGTGATGGCCACCATGATCTGCACGCCGGCCTGGCGGGCGAACTTGATCGCCTCCTCGGTCTGCGGCATGATGCCGTCGTCCGCCGCGATGATGATCACGGCGATGTCGGTGAGCTGCGCGCCGCGCTGGCGCATTGCGTTGAACGCGGCGTGGCCGGGGGTGTCGAGGAACGTGATCTTGCGGCCCTGCACATCCACCTGGTAGGCGGAGATCTGCTGGGTGATGCCGCCAGCCTCGCCGGCCGCCACGTGCGCGTGGCGGATGTAGTCCATGAGAGTCGTCTTGCCGTGGTCCACATGGCCGAGGAAGGTGACCACCGGAGGACGCGGCTCCATGTCCTCGGGCTTGTCCTGCGGAATCTCGTCGTCTGCGTCGATCGACTTCAGAACGGGCTTCTTGTTCGCCGCGTCGCGCGCGTGCTCCACGTTCACCTTGTAGCCGTACTTCTGCGCCACCTTGATGGCCACCTCTGGCTCGACACGCTGGTTGATGGAGGCGAGTATCTTAAGGCCCATGAGGTCGGCGATGAGCCTGTTCGGGCGTATGCCGAGCTTGAGGGCGAGCTCCTTCACCACAACGGCGCCGCGGATCGAGATCTCGCGGGTCGAGACGGAAAGCGATATCGTTGGCTTCGCGGGAGCGGCGGGAGCGGCAGTAGGCGCGCCGACTGCCGTGACCACCGGCTTGGCGGTGCCGATCTGCACCTGCGGACGCGACAGCTTCATCGAAACAGAAGAGAAACCCGCACGATGGCCGCCCACGCGCGTGGATGCGGGGCGCTGCGGCGCAGCAGGACGCTTGGCCGCAGGCGCTGCGGGCGCAACTGGCGCGGCCGGG
>JAFUDL010000247.1 GCA_017459225.1 Kiritimatiellia bacterium | reverse complement strand
CGGAGTCCGTCGGGATGAGGCAGACAGAGCTCGTCCTGGGCAAGCACTCCGGGCAGCACGCCCTCGAGACCCGCCTGAAGGACCTCGGCTACGACCTCGACGAGACGAACATGGCGGAGGTGTTCGCCGCGTTCAAGGCGCTGGCCGACCGCAAGAAGCAGATCACGGACCGCGACCTGGCGGCGCTGGCGGAGTCCCGCGTGGCCGTGCGAAGCGCGAACGCGAAGGAATGGAAGCTCGACTCGTTCGTGGTGAACAGCGGCAACCACATGAGCGCAACGGCCCAGATCGCGCTTGTAAGGGGCAAGCGGCGCGTGCAGGATGCCGCCATGGGCACAGGCCCCATCTATGCCGCCTTCCGGGCCGTGGAAAAGATCATCCGCCACCGCTTCACGCTGGAGGACTACAGGATCGAAGCGGTGACCGAACGGCGCGACGCGCTTGGCGAGGTGCTGGTGAAGATATCCGACGCACGAGGGACGTATCGCGGACGCGGCGTGTCCACCGACGTGATAGAGGGCTCGATACTGGCGCTGCTGGTCGCCGTAAACCGGATGATGGAGGCACGGAAATGAAGATGACGATGACACAGAAGATCCTTGCCGCGCACGCCACTGGTAGGGCGTGCTCGCCGAGTGCGCCGTCTCTACGTCCCGGCGAACTGGTCATGGCGCGGCTCGATCTCGTTCTCGGCAACGACATCACGGCGCCCGTCGCCATCAGGGAATTCCCGAAGTTCGGCCGCGCGCGCGTGTTCGACCGCGAAAAGGTGGCGCTCGTCCCCGACCACTTCACGCCCAACAAGGACATCAAGGCCGCCGCGCAATGCGCCGCGATGCGAACGTTCGCGAAGGCGCAGGAGATCGTTCACTACTTCGAAGTGGGGCACGGTTGCGGAATCGAACACGCGCTTCTGCCGGAAAAGGGACTGGTCACGGCCGGCGATCTCGTGATCGGCGCGGATTCCCACACCTGCACGTACGGTGCGCTCGGCGCATTCTCCACCGGCGTCGGCTCCACGGACATGGCGGCGGGCATGGCGGCAGGGGAGACGTGGTTCCGCGTTCCGTCCGCGACCCAGGTCGTCCTGCGCGGCAAGCCGCGCAAATGGGTCGGCGGCAAGGACGTGATCCTGCATCTCATCGGAATGATCGGCGTGGACGGCGCGCGCTACCAGTCGCTCGAATTTTCTGGCGACGGTGTGGCGGAGCTTTCCATGGACGACCGCTTCACCATCGCCAACATGGCGATCGAGGCGGGGGCGAAAAACGGCATCTTTCCAGTTGACGAAAAGACGCTGTCCTATCTGCGCGAACATGGCGCGAAGCCGCCGCGCATCCACGCGGCCGACGCAGATGCGGAGTACGCGCGCGTTGTGGAAATCGACCTCGGCGAGCTGGAGCCGACGGTGGCGTTTCCGCATCTGCCATCCAACACGCATCTCGTGCGCGACGTTGGAAATGTCGCCATCGACCAGGTGGTGATCGGTTCCTGCACGAACGGACGGATATCGGACATGCGCATCGCCGCCGAAGTGATGCAGGGACGCAAGGTCGCCAACGGCGTTCGCGCCATCGTGATTCCCGCCACGCAGCAGATATGGCTTCAGGCGCTGGACGAGGGTCTCCTGAAGATATTCGCGGAGGCGGGATGCGTCGTCTCGCCGCCGACGTGCGGCCCCTGCCTTGGCGGACACATGGGCATTCTCGCGGCGAAGGAGCGCTGCGTTGCGACAACCAACCGCAATTTCGTGGGGCGCATGGGACACGTCGAATCGGAAGTCTATCTCGCCTCGCCGGCCGTCGCGGCGGCATCGGCCATCGCAGGCCACATCACCACCCCATAACCACTACGCACAGGCTAACCACTATGAAAGCACACAAGTATGGAGACAACGTCGATACCGACGTCATCATCCCGGCACGGCACCTCAGCACGTCCGATCCAGACGAGCTTGCGGAGCACTGCATGGAGGACATCGACCCCGCTTTCGCCGCCCGCGTCCGGTACGGCGACATTCTTGTCGCCGGGCGCAATTTCGGTTGCGGCTCCTCGCGCGAACACGCGCCCATCGCAATCAAGGCCTGCGGAATATCCTGCGTGATAGCCGAGAGCTTTGCGCGCATCTTCTACCGAAATGCCCTCAACATCGGATTGCCCATCCTGGAGTGTCCGGCCGCCGCCAAGGCCATCTCCGCCGGCGATGACGTGTCGGTAGAGCTTGCCGCCGGCGAGATCGCCGATCTTACGACAGGGCAGCGGTTCCGGGCGGAGCCCTTCCCGCCGTTCATGATGGAACTGATCGCAGCCGGAGGCTTGTCCGCCTATCTGAAAGGAAAAATAAAATGAAGGCAAAGATAGCGATTCTGCCGGGCGACGGCGTGGGGCCTGAGATCGTCGCCGAGGCCGTCAAGATCCTGGAATCGGTCGCGCGGCGGTTCGGGCACGACTTTGAGATGGCGGAGCACCCCGTCGGCGGTGCGGCTTACGACCGGTGCGGAGACTGCCTGCCGGATGCGACGCTCGCCGCGTGCAAGGCGGCGGACGCCGTTCTGCTCGGCGCAGTGGGAGGTCCGAAATGGGACACGCTTGCGCCGGAGAAGCGTCCGGAACGGCGTGCCCTTCTCACGCTTCGCGCGGAACTTGGGCTTTTCGCAAATCTGCGTCCCGCGAAGGTATGGGATGCGCTCCAGACGGCAAGTCCGCTCAAGGACGAGATTGTGGCCAGAGGAATCGACCTCTTGATCGTGCGCGAACTGACCGGCGGCGCCTACTTCGGCGAAAAAGGCCGATCTGCCGACAGGACATCCGCCTACGACGTGACGCCGTATTCGGCGCACGAAATCGAACGTGTCGCACGCGTCGCGTTCGACACAGCGCGACGCCGCCAGGACAGGGCGGCCGCCCCGCGACCGCCGAAGGTCACAAGCGTGGACAAGGCGAACGTGCTGGAGACGTCGCGTTTGTGGCGCGAGACGGTGACGGCTCTTCATGCGGCGGAATACGCGGACGTGGAACTTGACCACATGTACGTTGACAATGCGGCCATGCAGCTCGTGCGCGATCCGGCGCGCTTCGACGTGATCCTCACCGAAAACATGTTCGGCGACATCCTTTCCGACGAGGCGTCGCAGATCACGGGCTCCATCGGGATGCTGCCGTCCGCCTCGCTGGGCGCATCGGGCGCGGGACTCTACGAGCCGATCCACGGCTCTGCGCCGGATATCGCCGGGAAGGGAATCGCGAATCCCGTTGCGACGATCCTGTCGGCCGCCATGCTGCTGCGCCATGCCTTTGGGCTTTCCGGCGAGGCGGATGCCGTTGAACAGGCCGTCGCGAATGTGCTCGCGCAGGGGTTGCGTACGCCTGACATCGCCGCTCCCGGCGGCGTACAGACGGTTTCAACGTCCGAACTCGGAGATGCGATAGAAGCTGCGCTCAAAAAGTGATATAATATTCCCATGCTGACGACCTACATAGTCGGGTGTGTAGCCCTCATCATCAAGCCGGGGCCGGACTTGATGTGTACGCTCGCAACGGCCATCTCTGACGGCAAGGCCAGAGCCACCACGCTGATGTCCGGGCTTGTGCTCGGATGCTGGCTGTGGATTCTGCTTCTTTCCGCCGGCGTGGCGTCGTTCTTCACCGACCATCCCACCGTGATGACGGCAATTCAGATAGTAGGAGTGGCCTATATCGGCTATTTGGCGTTCGGGTCGTTCAAGGAGGCGTATGTGGGATTCAGGCAGCGCGGCGAGAATGCGCTGAACTCGGCGAAGTCCGTCGGCTGGCGGCTAGTAGGGCGTGGTGTGTTCATGGCAATGTCGAATCCGCTCACGATACTCTTCTTCCTCGCGTTCCTTCCGAACTTCACGCGAGAAGGCGCGTCAATGTCGCCCGCCATGCAGGTGTTCCTTCTCGGGACGCTCTTCTGCGCGCTTGTGCCGTTCATCTACGTTCCAATCATCCTTGCGGCCGATTTCTTCCGTTCGCGTCTGCTTGGCGCGTCCAAGGCGTCCGCCTGGCTCAAGCTCGTCTCCGCGCTCATGCTCGCCGCCGTCGCGCTCATCCTCCTCACACAAGTCAAGTTCGGGTGAGGGATAT
>JAFUDL010000246.1 GCA_017459225.1 Kiritimatiellia bacterium | reverse complement strand
GAAAAGGAGCGGCGCGAAGCAGACGAGCGACGTCGCGAGCGACTGCGCGAGCGGCCTTGCGACCCTTCCGGCCCCACCTGCCGCGCGCGCATGGTACACGTAATCGACGGCAAGCCCGATCAGCGTGGTGCCGAAAACGAAGGCGAGCACATGCGGGCGCGGAAAGAACGCGAAGAGCGCGCCGGCCGCCACGAAGAACGCCGCGCCCACCGAGACGAGCAGCTGCGGCGCGAAGCGCCACGACCGGAATAGCAGCCATCCTAGAAGCGCTACCATGGCGACGGACGCCGCCGAGAGCAGGTTGATCTCGCGCTTTGCGCGCGAAGCCGCGCGCGCCATGTGGAACACGGGCCCGCAGCACCACACCTTCAAGCCGTCTTCCTGGGCGGAGTCGTTGGCGCGTTCGGCGAACGCGCGCAGCCGTTCGGCCGCGTCACATGAAAGGTCGCCGCAGTCGAGCAGCAGAAAGTGGCGCCCGTCGCGCTCGCACGAGGGGTAGCCGCCGTTCATGGACCAGCCGGGGGCGAGGTTCGACTGAAGAGACATCGCGTAGCCGGTGGCAAGGAGAAAAGGATCGTCCTTGACGGAGAATAGCGGCGGCGCGGGACCGAAGAGCCGCGCCGCCGAGGCGTTGGCGACCTCCTTGAACCTGCCCTCGAGGAGAAGCGCGCGCGTTTCGTCCGATACAAGCCCCCGCGAGAGCGGAGCAATGCGGCGGAGGGTGCGCCGGAAGTCGGCGGCAGCGCGCAGGGAAAAGTTCGTGCATATCGCATCGGCCTTCTCGACGAGCGCGTCTGCGTTGCCGCCTTCGAGAAGCATCCGCCCCTGGAAACGGCGCCCGGCCGTCATCTCGCAGAGGAGTTTTGCGTGTTCGGCGGAGACAAGCGAGAGAATGGCGGGGTCCACGAAGAGGCCGGTGCGCGCGCGCCACGCGAGAGCGCAGGCCGCAAACGCAATCAGGACCGCAAGGACTATCCGCGCCGCCTTCACCGCTTCATCTCGATGTCGAGGCGGTCACCGTTCTTGAACTCCACCGTCAACTTGTCTGGAAAGCCCTTCTCCGGCACGCTCTTCACGCTCTTCACGAAGTCCTTCACCTCCTTGA
Source organism: Kiritimatiellia bacterium (assembly GCA_017459225.1). GTDB lineage: Bacteria > Verrucomicrobiota > Kiritimatiellia > RFP12 > UBA1067 > RUG572. The sequence continues at coordinate 23,055 of JAFUDL010000246.1, read as the reverse complement.
TCTCGAATATCTTCGCGATCTTGTCCACGTTGCTCTTGAGGCTGCGCGTGGTCGTTTTCCCGTTCACGATGAAGGAGTAGTTCGTGGGGGTGGCGATGAAGGTGGACGGCATAGGCGAGACGGTGCGCCATTCGAAGGAGCGTCCCTTCTCGAACTTGAACGTGCCCTTCGAGGTGATGGTGACTTCGACATCGGCGAGCGTCTTGCGCTGCACGAACGTCCCTTCTGCGCGTTCTGGCATCTCGGCGTCGTCCTGCCCGGCAGAACGCGTCGCCCCACGACCGCCGGAGTTGGACGCACAGCACACCGCGACTGCGAGCGCTGCCGCTAGAAGCACATTACTCCGCTTGAACATACATGCTCTCCCTTCGTGTACTTGTAGGCAAGTTCGTTCTCCCCCACCTTCTCAAGCGTGAGGCGCACCTGCGCGCCAGGCGTAATGACGTGCGTGAACTTTATCTTCTTCACGGTGCGCAGGACGACAGGCCGGCGCAGAAAGAGCTCCGCGAAATGGCGGGCCATGCCAAGCTGCACAACGCCGGGCAGAACGGGAATGCCGGGGAAGTGCCCCTCGAAGTAGCGGGCGTCGCGGTCGAAGAACATCTCGGCCGTCCACTGCGCGCCGCTCGCGCTCGCCTCGAGCACGAACGGTTCTATGAAGTCGCCTTCGAGTATCTCCTTCACACGCGAGGCAAGCACCTTCCCCTGGGCGTTGCGGGGTAGCTCCATCACGAAGCGGTAGCGCTTCGGCACAGTGCCCTTCGGGAAGATCGGCAGCAGCTGGCGGCGCATGTCAAGAGCGAGGGCGCGCTTGCCGCACGTAACGTCCACCGCCTTCGTGTCAAGCGCAACAACCGCGCCGAGGCAGGGCCCGTGCGCACCGTCCAGCACCGCGAGCGCCACCTCCTTCACGCCGGGGAGCGCGGCGATCTTCGCCTCCATTTCAGGAAGCGAAACGCGCTGCTCGGCAATCTTCACCATGCGGTCCATGCGTCCCTTCAGGCGGAAGCGCCGCCCGTCGGGAGATATCTCCGCACCGTCGCCCATCTCGAACCAGCGACGGCACGAGAACGGCGAGGCGACGGAGAGCCTGCCATCGGCGCACGCCTTGACCTTCACGGGACGAAACACCTGCCAGTCGAAGTCGTCCGCGCCCTCCGCGCCGCCCTGCCGCCGCCATGCGACGCCGCCCGTCTCCGTGCTGCCGAATATTTCAAGCGGTGCCACGCCGAACACATTCTTCGCCGCCGCGCTTGTCTTTTCCGGGAGAAGCGCGCCCGAGGTCACCACCTCCACGCAGTTCTGCGGCACCTCGTACTGCCCGGCGTACGCGCAGAACCTCGCGAGAAAGCTCGGCGTCGTCACGAGGAACACCTTCTCCGCGGCGCGCATCTTCGCGAGCAGCGTCTCGGGCGCGAGAATCACCTCGGGGTCCACTCGGCACCCAGCGGCCTCAGGCAGCAGCACGCGCCACAGCATTCCGTACATGTGCCCCGGCTCGATCGTGCAAAGGAAAACCGGCCCGCCTTCCTCGCCGGAGCGCGGCAGCACTCCGCGCGCGCGGAACGAGGCGAGGTGCATCGCCACCTCCCGCGCGAGGGAGCGGAAGGTCTTCACGATGCGCTTCGGTTCGGCGGTGGAGCCAGACGTGTGGAACACTGCGGAGAAACGTACGCGGCGCACCAGCATCTCGACCAGTATTATGAGCCCCGTCGCGCAGTACGAGAGGCAGCAGTTCCACGCCGCCCATGCCAGCGGCACGTCGAAGCCCGCCTTCTCAAGGTGCCATTTCGGACCAGGCGCGTAGATCGTGGCAATGGCGATGAGCCCGTTCACGAAAAGCCATGCCGCCCACACCTGCGTGTAGCGCCTGCAGTATTCCTTCGCGCCCGGCGGAAGAATGTGCGGCGGAATCCGCTTCGCGAGCGTGTAGCAGAGAGATTCCTCTCCGAAGAGCGACAGCGCAAAGCCAGCCGAAGTGGCGGCGCTCATGACGACGGGGTACCACGCAAGGAACACGAACCGCCTCATCACGAGCGCAGCAGCCACGCACGCGGCCAGGAGAAGAATCGAACCGTACCTGCGCAGCCTCATTCGTTAACTAACTTGGACACTGCCTTCGTCACGTCCGCAAGCGTGCGGATCTGGCGGAAGTCTTCGGGGTTCACCTTCTTCTTCGTCTCCTGCTGGAGGCGCACAACGAGATCCACCGCGTCGATGGAGTCAAGGTCCAGCTCGGTGAAAAGATTCGTCTCGGGCTTGAGCTTCTCGGGGTCGCATTCGAACTCCGCCACGAGGATATCCTTGATCTTCTGCTCTATCTCTGCATCGGTCATTGTCTTGTTCCCGAACTCAGTTTGCTGATTGCTGGCTCTTCTCCACGAAGTCGGCAAGTGTGCTCACCGAGCGGAAGATACGCCTGTTCTCTGCGGCGTCGGACGAAAACGTTACGCCGAACGCCTTCTTCACGGCCATGCCGAGCTCGAGGGCGTCTATGGAGTCTAATCCCAGCCCCTCGCCGAAGAGCGGCATGTCGCTTTCAATGCCTTCGGGCGCCAGATCTTCGAGATCGAGGGACGAGACTATGGTCTCTTTGAGTTTTCTTTCGATTTCTTCGCGTGTCATTAATTATTTATTTTACCATAATAGAACGCACTGCGGCAAGTGCGCGCGCGCGATGAGATATGCGATTCTTCTCGTTCTCTCCAAGTTCTGCGAACGACTTGTCGAAGCCGTCTGGCACAAAAAGCGGGTCATACCCGAAGCCGCCCGCGCCGCTGGGCGCCTCGGAGATGCGGCCGAGGCATTCGCCGCGCACCACGTGCTCGCGGCCCTCGGGGTCCACAAGCGCAACGGCGCACACAAAACGCGCGGCGCGGTTGGCGACACCTAGCAGGTTCTTGAGCAGAAGCGCGTTGTTCGCGGGCGTGTTGGAAGGTTCGCCCGCATAGCGCGCCGAACGCACTCCCGGCGCGCCGCCAAGCGCATCCACTTCAAGGCCCGAATCGTCTGCCATCGACCAGTCGCCCTCATGGCGGGCGGCGATCGCACGCACCTTCTCAAGCGCATTGCCTTCGAAGGTGTCTGCCGTCTCCTCGACGTCGGGATTGTCCGCCAGGATCTCGAACCCCGGCAGTATCTCTCCTATCTCGCGCAGCTTGTGCGCGTTGTGCGTTGCCACGTATATCCTCATCTTTCATCTCCTCGCTTCGTGTTGAAATAACTTCAGGGGACAGACTCCATTATACCATAGTCAACATCGTTTGCGTTCAGCGTGTGGTCTGCACTTATCATCAGAAGAAGTCACCGGGGGGAATGGCGACAGGCTCGAAGAGCGTCTTGCCGTCCATCTCCATAGCGACTGGCGTGTACACCTTCTTCACTATAGCCCATTCTCTTTCTGGGGCGGATCCAGACGCTTGTTTCGCTGCGAGAAGAACCACTTCAGAACTTCGTCGTCGCGATACGTCCGAGTCCATACGTTGTGCCCCGCATCGGGGTATTCGCGATAGTGCGCGTTGGAACCAGCTGCCCAGAGCGCCGAGACCATGCTACGCGAACGGAATACCGGCACGGCCCCGTCGGCCGAACCGTGGAACACCCAGATCGGCACCTTGGCTATCTTCGCCGCCTGGGCAGTGTCGCCGCCGCCGCAGATCGGCATGGCCGCCGCAAACATCTGCGGACGACGGCAGATTATGTCCCACGTGCCATAGCCGCCCATCGATATCCCCGTCACGTACAAGCGCCGCGCATCGGTCCTCTGATCCGACAGGAGCTTGTCGATGAGCGCCAGCTCAAGCGCCATCGTCTCGCTCGGCTCCTGCAGCATCGTATGGCCCATCGCGCTCCAGTCAACCTCCGCCCAGCGCTTGCCGTTGGGAACCTGTCCCGCGACGAGGCGATATCCCTTCTCATGCCTGTCTAGCCAATTGAGAAGCTCCCCCACGCCATGCCTTAGCTGCGCGACGTTGTTCGTGCCGCGCTCGCCTGCCCCGTGCAGGAAAATCACGAGCGGCACCTTCGAACCGTCATCCGGAAGTTTCTCCGCCCAGCGGTAGCGGAACACCGTGCCGTCTGCACCGGCGAACGTCTTGGCCTCAGTTCTCTCGGCAATATCGGTTGGCGCGGCGAATGCCGCTAGAGCCATTGTGGCGATTGCCGCCGCCGAAATAATTTTCTTCATCGCATGCTCCGTGTTCTTTGGGGTTTTATGCCGCTTCCGTCAGGCGTGGCCACTTGTGAAGAAGAACCTCATTTCGCCTTGCCCTTGACAGGCAGCCGCCCGCTCTCGTAGAGGTCAAGCACGAGCTCGCCGAAGAGCGTGTTGGCCCAGGCGAACCACGAGCGGGTGAAGCGTGCAGGATCGTCCTTGTCGTACGACTCGTGCATGAAGCCGGTATCAGCGTCGGAGCGCTCGAGGAAGGCGAGGCATTCACGCACTTCGGCGTCGCTCGTGGAGGTGAGCGCCTTGAGCACGTAGCTCATCGGCCAGATGCGGTCGAGTCCGCAATGGGGGCCGCCGATGCCCGCGCCGGCGCGGCCCTCGAAGAAGTAGGGATTATCAGGGCCCCACACGAGGCGACGCGTGTTGAGGTAGATGGGGTCGTCCTTCTTGACGGCGCTGATGTAGGGAAGGGCGAGCAGCGAGGGGACGTTTGCGTCGTCGATGAAGAGAGCATTTCCAAAGCCGTCCACTTCGAATGCATACACGCGGCCGTACTTGGGATGGTTGAAGACGGCGTGCTTGGCGAGCGCGGCGTCCACCTCGTCGGCGAGCGCGGCGCAGGCCGCAGCGCGCTTTTCATCCCTGTTCACCGTACACAGTATCTCGGCGGCCTTGCGAAGCACGTCCACCGCGAAGAAGTTGGATGGCACGAGGAACGGATAGGTGGTGGCGTCGTCGGACGGCCTGAACGCGCTCGCGATCAGACCGCACGGCTTCGCCGGCCAGCCGTATCCGCCGTTCGTCAGAGAGTCGGTGGGGTTGAACGCGCGACGGCGGAAGCGGTAGGACGTGCGCGGGCCGCTCTTGCGCTGCTGCTCGCGCATGACGGCGAGGATGCGGTCGAGCGTGGCGAGCCAGCGCTCGTCGAATATCGAGGCGTCGCCGCTCGCCTTCCAGTAGCCGTACGCGAGGCGCAGGGGGTAGCAGAGAGAGTCGAGCTCGTACTTGCGCTCATGAAGCTCGGGCTTCATGTCGGTTTCGTCGGTCATCCACTCGCCGCCCTCGCGGTTGCGGTTGAAGGCGTTGGCGTAGGGGTCGAAGCGGATGCACGCGAACTGGCGCAGCACAACGCCGCGCACAAGGCGGCGCAGAGGCTCGTCGTTTTTCACGAAGCGCAGGTACGGCCACACCTGCGCGGCCGAGTCGCGCAGCCACATGGCGTGGATGTCGCCGGTGTAGACGAACGTGTCGTCTTCGCCGTTGGCGCCGCGCGAGTAGTGCACCGTGGTGTCGAGCGTGTTGGGGAAGCAGTTGCCGAAGAGCCATGCGAGCTTCGTGTCGCCGAGGGCGCGCTGCACCTCGTCAATCTTAGCGTCCACGGACGCGCTACGGAACAGGCGCTTCTCGGGCGCAGGCCGCTTCGATTCGAAATTCGCCGCACACGCCGCGAATCCGGCAGCCATCACGGCCACCGCCATCAGATGTGTTTTATTCATGATGCTATTATACCATACCGCGGGCGTGTCTTTCACCCGCAAAATCCAGAAAGTTGCTAGACGCGTGGTTTCAAGGTGTCGCGGCAGAGGAGACTGCGCGGAGCATTGGAATTGCCATTGGCTTTCTGCTTAAGTTGCCTTGTAAGGCTACTTTGAAAACCTTATGACGAACCCGCCGCCGGGCGCCATGTGGAACGGCAGATGCTCGCCGGCCTTGACATTGCGCGTCTCATGGACGTACTTCTGCGCGTCCTCCTTCGCGTCTCCCGCGTCGCGGAAGATCTCCGCCTTCCATTCGCCGCCGCCAAGGAACGACGTGTCGAGCTCGCAGTCGCGCGCCTCGATCGTCGTGATGCCGCCTGCGTACCATGCACCGTCGCGCGTCTCGCGGGCAGCAACGAACATCGTGTCGGGAGAGCCGGCAAGTCCGACAATGCTCTTCCACACCGTCGGTATCTTCGCCATGAACGAGAAGCACTCCATGTTCTTCTCGTAGTTTGTGGGCGAGTCGCACAGCATCTGCAGCGGTGCCTCGTAGAGAGCGACCTGCGCCATCTGGCGGCAGCGCGTGCCGAGCGTCCCCGGCGGCTTGCGCCTGCCGCGCGCGCGGTATCCGGAGCCGATGCCGTAGTTGAGCATCGCGCCCGGCGTGTAGTCCATCGGGCCTGCGGACATCCTGAGGTAGCACGCCCCGACATCGTTTGCCATGGTTCCCCTCTCGTCGCCCCTGTACTCCCAGAGCATCTGTTCCTGGCCGTGGATCCCCTCGTAGTTGAGGACGTTCGGATAGCGGCGGTGAAGCCCCGTCGGACGGTAAGCGCCATGGTATTCCACGTGCATCTTGTTCCTCGCGCACGCATCGGCGAACTTCTCCATGAAACGGGCGACGTCGGCGTCGCCGCGATCGAGAAAGTCCACCTTGAACCCCTTTATGCCGGCCTTGGCGAAATGGGACGCCACGCGCTCCTCGTTTCCGTACACCTGGTGGAAGGCCATCCAGTGCCACAGGTCCACCCCGCGCTCCTTTGCATACTTGACAATATGGTCTATATCGACGCCCGGACACGGCTTCCAGATGTTGAACCCGAATTTAAGCTCAAAACCATAGTAGTCGAGGACGACATATTCAAGGCCGTTTTTCGCGGCGAAGTCGATGAAGCGCTCATGGCCCTTCGTGTCGCATTTCCTGCCGTTGTCGAAGCCGTTCCACCAGTCCCACGCGACCTTGCCGGGCCTGACCCACGAGAAGTCCCGTCCCCTGTCCTGCGCCGGGGCGAGCGCCCATGCGATGTCGGCCTCGCAGAACTTCGCCGGCGCGTCCGCGAGGACGAATACGCGCCACGGGAACGTGCGCTCGCCCGCAGTCTCCACGAGGAACGGCGCGTGCTCCACGACGGACAGTCCCGCACCCCTCTTCACCGTCTTCTTCGCCTCCCCGGCGAACTTCGAGCGGAACGTCCCGTCGGAAAGCGATCCGAAGTTCCATATCGGATAGTCGCGTACGTCCGATTCCAGCACGAGGACGTGCTTTCCGCCTGCCTCGTAGGCGAACGGCAGATACACCATCTGGTCTTTAAAATCGATGTCGTGCGCCTTTTTGGCGAACGGCTTGGATTCCTCGACTCCAAACATCTTAGTCTGGTAGCCGAAGCACTTCACATTGTCCGACGGAAGGTGCAAACTCGCGTCTTCGCCATCGACCCTGATCCTGCCAGGCATCTTCGTCTCGAAACGGTAAGCGACGCCGTCGTTCCGCGCCACGAGCCGCACGCCCCACTTGCCAAAGTCGGCGAAAGTCTCGTTCGCGGTGAGATCGACCTTTGACTTCTTGTACACCGGCGCGTCGGCAACGCCGTTCCGCCTTCCTGTTGTCACGGCGGGATGGACGCGATCCTGCGCGTCCGCTCCGTCCATGCGACGGCCATCTACAGTCATCCCGATCTCAGACGTCGCGGCCACAGTCACCCCGTCTCGGAAGACCTCGTATGCGAGCGGACGCGCATAGAGCCTGATCTCGTTCCTGCCATCGGGCGATATGGCGGAGACACCGTCCGCGAATGCAGGCATTACGCACAGCGCGCACAGCGCAGTCGCAAATACATTGAACGTTCTTTCTTTTACCATGTTGCACTCCTTTGATTCTCTGTCGATTGTCTCTGCTCTGCTGTGATTCTGCCGCCGGGTCATGTCAACTAAGCGCGCGGCCTTTTGTTTCGCGAAGGAAACGGGCAACGACAAGAAATCCCACAACGCAGATAGCCGCATAGAGCCAGAACGTGCCGGCTGCGCCAAGCGCAACGTTGATCGGCTTGAACGTGAGCGTGAGGCCAAAGCACGACGTCCACAGCGACGCCACCGCAACAGCCATGGCAGTGCCGCGCACGCGGTCGGGGAACATCTCGCTCAGCACCACCCACGTTATCGGAGCAAGCGTCATCGCATAGCACGCTATCGCCGCCATCACCACCACCAGCACCACAATGCCCTTCACCTCAAAGTAGTAACATCCGCCAAGAATCGAATAGAGAACGGCAAGGCCGCCCGCGCCGAGCAGCATCAGCGGACGCCGCCCCCACTTGTCAACAAGGCACATCGCCGCCACTGTGAACACGCAGTTCACGACGCCTGTTATCACTTGATTGAACATCACTCCCGAAACATCGTACCCCGCCGCCTTGAATATCTCCTCCGCGTAGTTGAACACCACGTTGATTCCACACCACTGCTGGAACGCCGCGAGGAACACGCCAAGGGCGAGGACGCCGATGAACGGGCTAGAAGCCCGTTCTCCCAGTGTGGCATTCGCGAGCGGCCGGGGCGCCAGTTCTACTTGTGTGGCTCTCCACCGCGGACTCTCGGGGATGAAAAAGGCGAGCACAAGGAAGAGCGCCGCCGGTACGGCCTCAGCACCGAACATGATGCGCCAGGAAACGTCGGATGGCGCCATGCGGAAGACTATGTAGTTCGCAAGCTGCGCAAAGATGATGCCAAGGACGATCGTTAGCTGATTCACGGAGACAAGTCTCCCGCGCGATTCGGGCGGCGAGACTTCGGCGATGTACACGGGCGACACGTTAGAGGCAAGACCGATGCCGAGGCCGCCCAGAATGCGCGCTGCAACGAACGACGCATACCCGCCTGCGAATGCAGTCCAGATCGCGCTCACAGTGAACAGCACTGCCGAAAGAATCAAAGACGGCTTGCGCCCAAAGTGGTCCGGCAGCCATCCAAGGCCCACCGCGCCGCCAATGCACCCCAGCACTGCGGAACTCATAGCGAATCCCGCCTCCCACGCCTTCGACGGATCATCCAACCCGAAGAACGGCTCGTAGAACGGCTTCGCTCCGCCGATCACAACCCAGTCGTAGCCGAAGAGCAGTCCGCCCATCGCCGCCACAAGGCATATCATCATCAGTCTTGCTCTAGACATTGGCCATTCCTTTCTCCGCAAGAGCGGCAATCGTTTTCATGCGCTCGTTCTTGACAGCTTCAAGATCGTCGTCGAATATGAGCAACAGCGGCAGCGACGTCGCGAAGTAGTCGATCTTGAACGGCGCCTTCAGTCCCTTCTCGGCAAACGCCTTCATCCCTCTGAAGAGCGCCTTCGCTTCTTTCTTTCGTCCGAGTGCAGCGAGGGCGAGTCCGCGATAGTAGGAAAGCTCGGAATACTCCGTGACGGCCATCGCCTGGAAGTCGCCCGCCTCCTCGGCTGCGGCCGTGAACGCGGCCTTTGCCTCATTCTCGCGTCCAAGGCCTCGAAGCGCCATGCCGCGAAGATAGTTGACGTCGGCCTTCGCCTGCAGAAGGTGATAAGCCTCGCCGAGGTTCTCCGGCGTGTCAAACGCCTTCTCGGCATGTTCGAGGGCAATCTGGCATTTACGGTCACGCGAGACGCGTGACCCTACCGACGCGTCTGTTTGGCAGGGGCGCGCGTCCCGCGCGCCCGCCAGCGCCGCAAATCCCAACGCCAGATGGGCGCGCGTGTACTGCGCAAGCACCTTGCCTTCGCCGCCCTCCCACGGATGGAACCGGCGCGAGGCGAGCACCTTGAGCGCGTCTTCATGACGGCCCATGTCGTTCAGGCATGTCACGTACTGCACCGTCGCGTCGTCGCGCGTGGCGACGAGCGCGGACTTTCCTTCGAGGAACTTCAGCCGCTCGGCGCTCGGCACCTTGCACTTCTCGCAGAGCTGGTCGTACTCAGCGACGAGACGCGCATCCGCGGGATCCGCCTTCATCGCCTTCCTGTACGCCGCCATCGCGCCCTTCGCGTCGCGCCGCACGTTCCAGAGCGCCATGCCGAGGTTGCGCCACGCTGTAGGGAATGACGGATCAGCCTTGACTGCGGCCTTCCACATTGCAAGCGCTTCTTCGTGCCGCTTGCGGTCGTAGAGGAAATTCCCGAGCCCGTACGCGACATTGCGCGACCTGTCGCCCCTTTCCCAAAGGTCGCGCAGCACTCGATAGTCCCACAACCTCGACGGGAAGAACCAGTCCGGCGATTCCCGGCCCGTCTGGCATCCCTTCGCTTGCCGTTTGCGGTCACGCGGGACGCGTGACCCTACCGTTGTGTCGGTTTGGTAGGGGCACGCGTCTCGCGTGCCCGCCGTCAACCACTCTAACACATACTTCACCATTAGGTCGCTTTCGCCCGCAACGCGCGTACCCTCCTTCAAATACCTCTCCAGCAGCTCCTTCGCCTCGTCACGCTGGCCCATCTCGATCAGATCATACGCCGCATCAAGAGCCATGTCTGGACTGGAAATCGGCAGGCGCTTTTTCTGGCGGGAGACGTGAGACGAGAGACGCGAGTTGTTGCCGCGCCGCATGTCGATCATCGCTAGGCGCATTTCGGCAGGCGATTTCCACGCGCCGTCCCACGTGGCCTTGTAGTAGGCGTCATAGGCACGATCTGTCTCGCCGAGGAAATCTAGCGAAAGACCGAGATAGTAATGCGCCTCGCCGGTGTACGGATTCGGATGCCTGAACGTGAGCCGCGCGACGGCCGCCGCAAAGTGATCTTTCGCTTCCGTAAACAACCCACGCGAGAGAAGCCGCTTGCCGTAGAGAATGTGTGCGCGGCAATCTCCCGGATCGCGCCTCAGAAGCTCGTCGAGGTACGCCTCTGGCGCGCGTGTGGGATGACGGTACTGATCAAGATGCTCGGCAGTGAGGAACAGTTCGTCGGCGCTTGCGACGTCCTTTGGCGCAGGCGGCTCCGTCGCGACGGGACGTTTGTCCTTGATTTCTTCGAGTTTGCGTTGCTTCTTCTTCGCCGCCAACTCACAGCGTATCACTTCACTTGCATCCGCGTCCAAAAGCACAACCGCATCCCCTTGGTAGGGCGGTCGCCCTGCGACCGCCTCAATCCAAGGCTTCTCCGGCGACAAATCGACCTTGATCTCCTTCGCGACCTTGCCGCCGCGCATCACGCGAATCGTGGCGCCCTTCATCGGACGCGACACGGCAACGCCTATCGAATCCTTGGCGAATCGCACCGCCGCATCTTTGTTTGCGTTCTGCGGCACGCCGATCTTCTGGTATGGCCACCAGTACTGCGAGAACGTCTTCGTCTCGTACGGCATCAGGTACGTGAAGTCGGGCTGGTTGTCGGTATAAACGCCGGCCATCAGTTCTATGTAAGGACCGCTGTCGTCTGTCAGCTCGCGGTCCCATGCGTAGCCAAACGGATGATTGCCCCACGTCCACTGCTTCTTGCCGGGTGCGATGTGGCGGTCGGCCACATGGACGAATCCGCCCTGCGCCGCGTGGTCGTAGCCGCCGAAGAAGTCGTACTTCGTCGCGCATATCATGTACGAAGTCGGCACGGGGATGTTCCTGTACCAACAAAGGTTGGAAGAGTTGAAAGGTTGAAGAGTTGAAAGGTTGGAGGTGTTGGCGCGACTTCCGTAGTCGACGCCGTAGTAGATGCCGGTGGATTCAGGGAAGGTGGTCATTGCGCGCACGGCGTGATCCGCGACATACTCGACGTCCGGCGGGAAGAAGCTCTCGTACTTGTCGTGAACGCGGGCGGCGACGTTGGCCCACCACAGGAACGTCTGCGTAAATGGCGTGCGGTTGTAGAGCCGTGCCTTCAGCTCGACGAGACAGCTGCCCGGCCTGAGGCAGATGCCATGCATGCCCTTCATGCGCGTCAACGGATCGTGGTCGCTCATCCACACCGTCACGCTGCCGTCTTTGCTTTTTTCGATCCTGACGTGAGTGGGCATGAACGTGGCTGGACGATGATGCTGCGGCCAGTTGAATTCAACGCCGCCTGATATCCACGGACCGGCAAGCCCGACCAGCGCCGGCTTGATAACGTCGTTTCGGTAGAAGAAGTCGTAGTTCCCGTTCTTCTTGTCCTGGGCGATGTAGATGCGTCCGCCGAGTTCCGGCAGGAGCACGAGGCGCACGTACTCGTTCTCGAGCGTCACAGCGTCGTACTTCTTCATCGACGGCGTGTCGTACACCTTGTCGATGAACGGCACGGGATACACCTTGCCGCACGATCCCTGATAGACCCGCTTTTCGAAGAACATCGGGTTCTTCTCCGGTTCGCCCACCGGATATGTCTTGATCGCGATCTTCTCTCGCAGTATCTTGACCCGCTTCACGTCACTTGTCCTCCATTAGCACAACGCGGTCGATCATGAGGTTGGGACCCGTGATCGCCTCGCACGTCATCTCGATCTTGCCGTCTAGTGCATCCTCGCGCATCACGGGAAGCTTGGCCCACCAGATGCCGTCCTTTGCGTTCTGATGCTTCGGGACCATAAACGGACGCCCCTCGCATGTGCCACGCCCCGTGCGGTTGTTGCGGTTGGGGTCACGGAAGCGCACCCACAGCGTTCCGTTCACAGGCTTCGTTCCGGTAAGCGTCACTGTGAGGCTTTGTCCATGCCAAAACGAACCTGTACCATCGCGCCATGTGCCCCAGCGACCCTTGCCAGAGATGTCATATCCGCCCTGTTTCATGTCCGCCCAGTCAAGCGACTTCTTCCATCCCACGCTCCTTTCCGTCTCATCCAACTCCACCGCCGCCGCGATGTACACAGGCGCATCGCGGAACTGCGCAGGACGGAGTTTTGAAGCCATTGCCTGCGGCACGAACGCCTCCTTGAACTTTTCGACTTCAACAGAGACCGCTGGATTGAAATCCTTCGACTCCATGTACGAGAGAATACTCTTCCGGATCGCGCAGACTTCTGGCAGCGCATTGTCTGAGAGATTAAGTCCGCAAACCATGAGGCGTCCTTCGCCGACCTTCAGCTCGAAGAGCATCCCCATCGGCGTAGAGTAGTGAAGATCGGGAACAGGCATGACGATCGGGTCGATGCATGGTAGGGACGCGCGTCCCGCGCGTCCGCGGTCACACGGGACGCGTGACCCTACCAGATCGGCGATGCCGTACTTCACGCCTCCTTCCACGAGATTGTACCACTGCCAGTCGGCCCAGTCCTCCGTCGGAAATCCACGCAGCGCAGGATGGTCGGCACGAACATAGTAGCCCAGCGTAGAGAATTCGGCGTTCGCACTTCTGAAATGTCCCGTGGACCAATATACGGGCTTGAAATGCGACTTCGCGCTATGCGCGCTCGGCCCAGTGTAGAGAACCTTCCCGCCATTCGCAAGCGCCGCCACCGCCTCGTCAAAGGAGGAGGTTTCAAGGATGTAGGGCGGTTTCATCAAAACCGCCCTACCGTCGGTAGGGGCCGACCACCGGGCGGCCCGTACGGAGGACGGCGCGCTCGGTGATCGCGCCCTACCAAACACCCAGAATGGCCAGGCATTGGAACCGAAGCGCAGCACAAAACCCTTGCCCGCCATGTCGGCGGTGAGCGGCAGAGACACTTCGCCGACCACGCCGACCTCGCCAGGGTTGATGGTCTTCGCGAGACGGAGTGTCTTGGTAGAACGCGCGGCCCGCGCGTTCTGGTCCACGAACGGGCTGGCTGCCCGTTCTACTACAGAATACTCGAACTCAGTTCCTTCAAGAATTGGCTTCTCGGTGATATTGCGCAGAATGAGCTTAGCCTTGTATGTCTCGCCGACTTGCCACGCATACTTCTCGAAACGCGCCAAGTGCGGCAGCTCGTTGAAGATGTCCCTGAACGGCGCCAGCGGCTTCACGGACGGCTTCAGGTCATAGAAGCTGTCGCGCCAGCCGACCATCGCCTCGAACTGTCCGGTGAAGTCCTGCACGCTCAGCAACTGTAGTCCGGCGCACGACGGCGTGCGCATGAAGCTTTCCACTTCGTCCTTGTACATGAGGCGGTTGAGGTTTGCGGACACCTTGCAGAAAATCGGCCACAAGCTTTCGGTGCCAGACTTCACCGCCACATCGCGGAAGTGTTCGAGGTTGTACGGCCGCATCAAGCCAGTGTACTTTGGAAGTTCATATTTCCAGTCCACGTAAATGGGCCACTGTCCGATCTCGTGCGCCACCACCGGAATGCTGGCCTTGCCGTAAACGTCTTCGTAGTCCCAGTCGGTGGACGGCCGGAAACGCGAGCGCACCGGTCCAACGCCTGGATAGCTGTGCGTAGTGGTATAGTCGTCGCCAGCAGAGATCGTTCGCGCCGTTGAGGCAAGGTACAGCCTGCGCGGATCGAACGCCCGGCAATCGTTCATCCACTTGCCCATCACCTTGAAATCGTTGCCGCCAAGCTCGTTGCCGATGCCGAGCGAGATGAAGGACGGCGAGTTGCCGCGCTTCTCAAGGATGGCACGCAGTTCGCGCTGGACGAATCCGTCGATGGGCTTGCCGTAACCAATCATGTCGAATCCCTTCATCCATCCGTCTATCCAGATGCCCGCCTCCACCACGCAGAACATGCCGAGCTCATCCGCCGCGTCGAACGCGGCCTTCGGAGGCGTCCACGAATGGAAACGAATCGTGTTGATGCCATCCTCGTCGCGCAGCCGGCGGAACGTCTCGAGCCACCACGCCTTTGAAGTTTCAGGCGCGCCAGTGAGCGGGAAGTGGCAGCAGTCGAGGTTGCCACGCATAAACCATTTAGAGCCGTTGATCCAGATCACGTGGTCATGCGCGGAGACGCTGCGGAAGCCAAAGCGGATCTGATGCGTAAAGTCGCTTGCCACGTCGCGCAGCTCCAGCACATAGAGATTCGGATGATGTTCCGACCATGGTTCCGGCTCGCGGTCAAGCTTCAGTTCGACGAGATTGAATCCCTTGCGGTAAAGAGAAGGCCCTTGAACATGAAAAGCCACAACATTGGGAGAACGGGAATCTTGCCCATTGACACCATGAACGGGCGAGACGTCCGTTTTTCCAGTGCCTTTCCAACTCGCCAAATGCACACACCCCTCCTTCGCCTCAAACCCTTCCGGCACCTCCACCACCAGCTTCCCGTTCGCCGGCCACGACGCGAACACGCGCGTCTGGCGCAGCGAGCTGTGGCGGCGCATGGCGATCTCGCCTACTACGCCGTGCCACACGCTCTGCATGACGGGACCGTAGCTATGCGCCCATTCGGAGAAGTTGTAGCGGTTTGAGTTGTCGAGTGTGAGGCGAATCGTGTGCCGTCCCGCCTTCGTAAGATTCGGCGGGATTGAATAGACATGTTCCGTGGCGAGCGAATCGCAGCTGCCGATCGTCGTGCCGTCGATGGCGAGTTCCGAATATCCCATCACGCGTTCGAGCACAAGTTCGAGCGGGTGGCTCGCTTCGTCGGGCGACAGGTCGAACGTGCGCTCGTACACGGCCTTGCCGAGATACTGCCACTCGCGGGTGAGGGCGCCCTTCGAGCGGCGGTCGGCGTCCTTTTCCCAGTCGGCTGCGGTCATGTGCCGGCCGAGCTTCGCATCCGCGAGCGTGCCAGGGAGACGCACCACGCCCGCGAGGTCCCTGCCCGTCACGCGCCATTCACCCGCAAGGCTCTTCACCATGTCCGCCCTTGTTACGGCGACTGTCGTCATCACGGCTATTGCCGCCACAGCCATCCATCTATGTTTCAGCATTTTCTCTCCTTTGCAAACTCGACCTCAAACACATTCAATTTTTCCTACATATCGTCAAGGGAAAGAAGCCCCATCGCATATTGAAGGGACTGCTTGTCCAGGTTTTTGGCAAAGAACGCCTTGACCTTCTCTTCGAGACGCGTGGCGTCATAGCGCGAAGGATCAACCTTCACTTCGTAGAATCCCAATGTCTCTGCGTCCTCGTCCTCGCAGACGATGTCGATCTCGTTTTCACCTTTTCTGTCCCACCAGCCGCCAATGCGCGTGCAGCGTTTCTCCTCCACGAGCTTTGCCGTGAAATACCGCTCCAGGGCGTATCCGCTGAAGGTGTCGAAATCGCGCCGCGCGAGCTCCAGCATGCGATCCCGCCTTCCAAGCTCGTTCAGGTAGTTGAGCTTGTACACGAAGCGGAACCAGAAGCGGAAAAAACAGTCGTCGATGAGGAAATGGCAGTTCTTCGCCGTCGTCTTCTCAAAGATCGGCTGTTTCTTGACCACAATGGAATACTGTTCCTCCAGTTTGGCGAGATAACCGCCGACATCGACTCCAAGAAGGTTCTTCATTTCGGCGGATGTCGTCTGCCCGGAGGAAATCGCCGCAAGCAAGGTAAAATACGTGCCGTAGTCGGGTCCGAATTCCTCCGCGAGAATTGTTCGTCCTTCCGGAATGTACGCGGAAAGCATCGAGAAGATTTCTTCAAGCATGGCCTCTTTCGTAAAGGCGTGTGCGGACATCATCAGATCCACATAGCGGGCCACGCCACCACTGACCGTCCAGAGCGCAAGCAAGTCCCTGTTGGTATAATCGGGTTTGTAAAAGCGGAAGATTTCCTTTAGAAGAGTCGTGCTGAAGGGCTTAAGCGCCAAGGTGCCTGTATTGCGTCCATAGAGCGGCTGTGAATCGTCGCAGAATATCTTGTTCATCAAACGATTGATACTGCCGTTGACTACCAAATTCAGCTTCGTCTTGTTGTGATACTCGTCCCAGACATGCTGGATGTCGCCGTAGACGCCTGGATTCGTGCGGTCAAACTCCTGGAACTCATCGAGAACGAGCGTGTAAGGACGCTTCTTCGCCTCCTTCATCAGTTCGCGGAATAAATCGCCGAACCTCATGCACGTTCCATGGATTCCAATATGGAGCACGCGCTCAGCCTCTTCCTGCAACTGCGCGCATAGCGTCACTTCTGGCTGCCGCGTAATCGGCAAATTCAGATACGGCGTCTTCCCGTCATCAAACGCCTCACGTGAAAGTTCCGTCTTTCCAACCCTTCTGCGACCAGTCAAAACCGTAAAACGAGAACTATCAAAAGAAAGATCCCTTACTTTTCTCAGTTCCTTCAATTCCTGCTCTCGTCCAAAAAACTTCACTGCTTCCTCCTTCTCACCATCATTCCTTAACGCCTGTTTCGTTAACAGCTGTTTCGTTAGCAAATGATACCATTATTATGTGTGCTCGTCAAGCCCCCCAGCGTCATTGGGCATCACCGAGACGGCATGCGGCGCGAGCCGTCGATTTCCACGCCTTCGCTATAGTCGATTACGAACGGTTCCTTTCCGCGCGCGGGGAAACTGTCGGTGTATATCACCTCGTTGTTGCGCCATATGAGGTTTGATACCGAACACGCGCGCAGGAGCGGAATCCTCGGTGTTTCGAAGCGGTTGCGCTCAATGACGATGTTGCGGTGGTAACGCTCCTTCTGCGACTTGATGTCCCTGAGGTTCGGCCGGATCTGGATGATGCCCTCGCCGTGCAGGAACGCGCAGTTGCGGAAGACGTTGTTCCGAATCGTCACGTCGCGGCACGCGCCGCTTTCGTACCATCCGCTCGCATCACCCTCGAGCTGAATCACCTGCGATGACCCATGGTCGAAAAGGTTCCCTTCTATGACCGCCTTGCCCGGCGTCGTGAGCAGTACCGCCCGCGCGCAGATATTGCGTGCGATGTTGTTGCGGAACACGACGCACGGCTGCCAGTCGGCGTTCTCCACCGCGTCGCCAGGCGCGTACCCCTGCGGCATCGGTTCGGCAAGCGTGATGATGGCATGGCGGTGATCAGTGATTCTCGCGCTCTTAACGACGGTCTCGAATCCTGGCTCAAGCGTGGACGCCTTGATGAAGCGAAGACGCTCGCCCGGCAAAAACACATCAAAGCCAGTGGACTGTCCATGCATGTAGCGGCAGACAAGCATATCCGGTTTAGGAACGCTCTCGATCCTGAGGCAAGTGGAATGCACGTTGATTGCATCATCCACCGTCGCCTCGAAGAAGCTGTTCTCCACAAGAACGCACCCCTTGCAGTTCGAGAAGTGCGTGGCATCCGCCTGAAGCGCAGTCGCATATCCTGCCCCCTTGCGGGCGAACGCGCCGGACGTGCGGTCGGACGCTTTGCCGCTGCCGCGGATCGTCACGTTCTCGCATCTCTGCGCGACAAGTCCCATGCCGTCGCCTCCATGCCAGGTGCAGTCCTCCATGAGCGTGTCGTGCGCGCGGCAGAGCGAAATCCCCGGGCTCGGTCTGTAGGGGCTGCGCATGAGCGCAATGTCGCCCGGGCGCAGCGGACGCGCCATCCGCCACCTGCCCATCTCCACGCGTATCGTCCCGTCGCCGAGCTCCGACGCCCTGCCCATGCCGTTTATCCCCATGATGGGATCAAGCGTGTCGCCTGCAAACGCCTCGATGATCGGAACGTGGTTCTTCCATCCCTCGCCTATGGCGATCAGTCGCCCATTCTCCACGGCCAGAGGGAATCGCACCGGATCCGGCTTCAGGACAGCGCCCTTGCCGTCGAACGACACCACCTTCGCCTCCGAAAAAGGCGGACGCGCCCACTCGAACGCGATTCCCTTCAACGTCACGCGCCGCGTATCCATGAGCGTAAGGCCAACTCCGCTTCCATGGAACAAGAATACCGCACCGTCGCCGCGCATTGTCATGTCCTCCACATTCATGATCGGCAGAAACACGGTGTGCGGCTGCGGGTTGTCATGATTGGATATGTAGTAGTACAGTTTCGTCGGCGAGCGGAAATGGTATTCGCCCTTCGCGAAGCGCAGCGTCGCGCCGCTCTTAACCGCTGCAAGCACCTCCGCCGTGCGGTCTTCGTCGCCACGCGGTTCAAATGACAGGGCGGCCGCCTCACATCCGCCGAATCGCTCAAAGCACACATTGTCGATCACCACGCACTTGTCGCATGCCTCAGGCTCGGTACCGACCGGCTGCGGCATGAAGAACTGAAGCAGATATCTGCCTGGCTTCGTAATTTCCACCGTACCCTCGTACTTGACGTACGAGGACTTCGTCACAGGTGTAAACGCTTCGTCGTAGATCGCCTTGCCCTCAATTTCGCCACCTTGAATCACACGCACGCGACAAGATGCGCGAACCCAATACTTGTCGTCACGGTGGCCCCTTCCTGCGTAGTTGAACGTGAGACTGTATCTGCCTGGCTCGTCCACATTGAAGGACTGCTGCACATACGAATCGGTTGAGTCGAGCCAGATATTGTCGCGACTGTTGAAACTCTGGACGACGAGCGCCTTGCCACCAAGGGCAGCATCCACCCACGAATTGCCGCCTGCCGGAAACACGGCGACCTTTCCCTGCTTGCCCGCCTTTCCAGTTGTGGCATTTCGAGTCCAAGAAGACAACTCGCCCGAATCGAACGTGCCGTTCACGACTAGGTTCTTTCCACTAGCTGCGACTACAACCATCGTAGCCATTGCCGTAACTACTCTCTTCTTCATTTCACCTCCTTCATCGTTGACACATAGCGGCCTGCACGTCTGCAGATCATCGTGCGCTGGGCGGCGATCTCCGCGTCGAAGAGCGTGACGTCCGCCTTCGGGTCGTAATAGACCGCAATTCTCACCGTATATGGCTGCGTGAGGCCGCGAATGCGCTCGATCGCGTATTCGTGCGCACAATGGGGCGGACCATTCCTGTTAGCCAGCGCCTTGTTGCCGCCCGCGCGGTTGCGCTCAGCATTCGTCACGCACCTTGGCACCGAGCCATCGGCCCGCACGTCCACGAACTGTGCGCGGGCGAGCGTTGCGTCCACGCTGAACTCGAGCGTGCCGCCTGGACCTGAAAAACGCGTCGAGAAACGCCTTCCGGCCTCGCAGGCGAATGTAAACCCCTCTCCAGGCGGAGGCGCCTCCTTGAGCCACTTCGAACCAAGCTTGCCGTCGGGATACTGCACGAGTTCATGTAGTGCGAGCCAGCCGCCCCATCCGCGCGGATGTGAAATCCAGCCCACGATGATGCGCCTGCCGCCTGCCCACGACGCGACCATCGGCACCGAGAGCCCGTCATAGACGTCGTCGCCCGTCTGCGACCAGTCCGTCCAGTTACCAGGCGCGCCGTCGGGATTGTACGCCATGTGCGTGAACCCCTGGAGGAGATAGTGGTGCCCGTTCCACTCAAACGCGCACGGACAGTCTCCACCGATCGGAATCTTATCGTCCTCCAGCCTCCAGCCCCACGGCTTGCCGTCCGACACGTAGATGCCGTGAATGCCGCCGTAGCTGTTGACGAACCCAAGCCGCCCGTCAGCGCGGTTGTAGATCGTCGGGTTCTGGGCGGAGTGGATGAGCCTGTTCGCGCGCGTGAAATGGACGCCATCCTCCGATACGGCATATGCTGCGCCTAGCGGATAGCCATCAATGGCGTCGAAATCGAAGACGCCTGTATCTCCGTGCTCTGCAAAATACTTCTTGAGGAACGGCTCGGTCGTCTCCGCACTCGGCATGAAGCGCGTCGTATGAAGGCCGTAGGCAAGGCAGAGCTTACCGTCCCAGACAAATGGCGTGCCCGTGCCGAGCGTCTGCCACCATGCGTCAAGGCCGACGGCCGTGGGGTGTTCGACCCAATGGACGAGATCGCCCGAGGAAATATGCGCGAAGTAGTGCCCGCCCGCGCCGCCTTTGCTCGCGTGGTGGCGGCGGTCGATGAGGTAGAAGATATGGAAGCGGTTCTTGAACACTCCCACCACGACATCGCCCACCCATGTGTTGTGCCCGGGCGGCGTCCAGAACTGGATGGGACGCTCTATGGGCCGCGCATCAGGCTCCGCCAGGCGCGGAACGGCCGGCGAGACGACGGCGAAGTCCTTCACACGGTCCGAGCACACCGCAGCAGACGCCTCCTTCGGCCAGACGATCTCCTTCGCGCGCAAGCCGTCCTCGTCGTAGGCTTCGTCAACCGTCATGAACCACTGCGCGTCAGCCCCGCGGCGGATCGTCACCTTGTGCGTGCCGTCCGGACGCTTCAGCGCGCCGAGCGGAACGCCGATCGTGCTCGCGCCTGGAATCGTCGCCTCAACGACGGGGCAGCGGCCGTCGGCCGTCTTGAAGTTGAGGTAGTTTCCAAAACGGTTGTCCAGCTCGTCGAGCGCATGGTCGGTTCCGGCGAAACGGAACGCCACGCGCACCACGCCCGGAATGTCGACTAACGTACAGCCTGACGAGAGCCCGTCCGCAGAAAAGGTGAACGTGGCTGTCCACCCCCGCTTTGCAACATCCTGCACCGCCGGCAACGGCACGGAATGATCTACGCCCCCACGCACAGCCAAGACGGCCAACATGCATCCAACTACAAGCAATTTCTTCATGTCTGCAATCCCTCTGGTTTCGTTCTGCATAGAACATCCTACCGCCACACGCTCTTCAGTTCGTACGCGCGGCTTGAGTCTTCAAGGACGTGCTTCGCGCCGTCGACAATGCGCAGGCTGCGGTCGGCAGGCGTCGCCCGCGCGTTCTGCACCGGCAGGCAGACTAGGCCGTTCTCCGAATAGATTTCAAGGCCAGTCCGGTCGATGAAGAGACGCGCCTTGAAGCGCCCCTCCACAAGCGGCCATGCCGTGCGCACGCCATCGACTTCAAGCGTCTCATGTCCAGCGTCGTACGCTACGGGGATGCCGCGCAGAGAGAGGCGCACGCCTGCCGTGGGGCGAACGCGCATGTCGACGAAAGCCTCCACGAGCTCGCCATTGAATTCGGAGAATGGAACGGCCCGGCCCTTCCGCAGCGACTCGACTTCCTTTACCGGAAACGCCGCAAGGCGCAGGCCATTCGGCGTGCGCACCAGCTTGAGCTCAAGAGGCAGACCCATTGACTGGTTGAACGGCATGCCTGGCATGTGCGTGCGGAACCACGCGAGGAAGATGCGGCGGCCGTCTGGCACGTCGCCGAACGTCTGCGCCGCATAGTACCCGCAGCCACGAATCATGCGGCAGAGGACTAGACGATCGCATTCCGTCTTGAAGTTCCTTCCGTCGAAAGTGCCGATCGAATACTCGCCGTTTGCGCCAAACACCACCCAGCGCGAAACATTCTCGCCCTCCACGGGAAGTTCGAAGAGCTCTGGACACTCGAAGAGGAACGCGCCCTCGTCGCGGCGATCGCCGGGAATCGTACCAACGCGCTTCCAGCGCTTCAAGTCAGGCGAATTGAAAACAACGACGTTGTGGCGGCCGTTCTCCTCGACATACAGAACAAGCACCCAGTGACGGCCAGGCTCATACCAGAAGACGCGCGGATCGCGATTGCCGTTCGTGATGTTCGGCACCACCGGATTGCCGCTCCACTTCGTGTAGTTCACGCCGTCGAGGCTGTAGGCAATGCCCTGCGTGGAGCCGCCCGCCGTGCCTGTGAACGTGAGGACGTGCGCGTTTCTGCCGAAGCCAGCGGTGTTGTCCCTGTCCACCACGGCGGAGCCGCTGAACATCGCGCCTAGTCCATCGGGATAGAGCGCCTCGCCGACTTCGCGCCAGTGGAAGAGGTCCTTGCTCACCGCATGGCCCCAGTGCATGTTGCCCCAGTTAACGCCGTAGGGGTTGTGCTGGAAGAAAAGATGCCACTGGCCGTTGTAGTAGGAAAGTCCGTTCGGATCGTTCGTCCAGCCGCGCGCGGGCGAAAAGTGGAACTGCGCCCGATATACCCCGTCATAGCCGTCCGGCGCCGAAAGCTCGTCGGCCACCTTCACGAGCGAGAGGCTCTTCGTGCCGGCGCGCAGGCCGTCAACTGACACCTTGATCTTGCTGCCCTTGAGAGACGACACGTCGAGCGCCGCGTACCAGTCGGGATCGCCCTGCGCGAACTCGATGTCGAATTCGCGGAAGACTTTGCCGCGTGCAAGGACGTGTGCCTTGCACATGCGAGCGCCGTTTTTCACCGGAAGGAGAAGCCACTTCGCCGTCACGTCCAGCTCACGCTCGCGCGCCGCGTCGAGCTCAGCACGCTAGACGAACGCGTCGCCGGCAAGCAGATGGCCGTCTTTGACTTGATCGGCCGCCACGCCGTTCCGCGCAACGCCGTCATTGAAAAGCCGTGCTACCTCCGCCACGTCGAGCGGACGGGCAACCACCAGAATTTCGTCTATCCAGCCTTTGTACGGCACGTCATTGATG
>JAFUDL010000245.1 GCA_017459225.1 Kiritimatiellia bacterium | reverse complement strand
GATAGCGGCCGCAGTGTTCGCCGTGGTCGCGCTTGGTGCGATGGCGGAGTTCAAGGCGACTGGCACGTCGCTGTGCGTCGCGTTCGGCAACCACGATTCGAAGCAGCGCATGAAGCTCGCGCCCGGAGTGGCCGGTACCTGCAGGGAGGTGACATGCCCTGTTGGGTGGAACACATATCGCGACGCGGAGCACACGGTGGACTCCATGACGCTTTACGACGCCTGGCGCAAGTCGGGGTGCATGAAGGGCGCGTTCTTCGGCCACGACCACACCAACACATTCGACGGCATGGACAAGAACGGCATCCGCATCGGCATGACGAAGAGCATCAACTGCGGCGGTTCCTACGGCGACGGCGATCCCGGCCTCCGTGTCTTTAGAATCCGCACATTCGGTTCCTTTGAATCCTGGACCGAAACCGAGGTCACGCTCCGCTGATGTGAAAAAGAGATGCGGTTTTCTCAATGTACCGACAAGGGCGAAGAATGTGCAAAATGTCGATTCTTCGCCCGGACGGTGGTTGACGTGTGTCAAATTTGATGCTATAATTCTTCTGGTTTTGGTGAATAATGTATTTGGAGAGTGTTTGTGTTTGTTGGAAGAGAAGAACAACTTGAACAATTGAAGGCCTTGTGGCGCAAGCCAGTGGCCTCGCTTGTGACGTGTCGCGGTCGTCGTCGAATTGGAAAATCAACGCTGATTGAGGAGTTTGCCCGTCGCAATCGCGTGCGCCTCATCAAGGTTGAGGGCGTGGAACCGCAGCCTGGAGTCAACAACCAGACGCAGCTCAGCGCTTTTGCGCAACAGCTCGCTGAGCAGACGGGGTGCGAAGATTCGAAGCTGGAGAATTGGTTCAAGGCATTCGCACGCCTCGCAAAAGTTTTGAATCCCCGTGAAAAGACGGTGGTGCTTATAGACGAGATATCCTGGATGGGAAAGTATGATGTAGCTTTCACAGGAGAACTCAAATATGCTTGGGACAATCGTTTTTCGAAGAATCCAAAGTTGATCATGGTGCTCTGCGGATCGGTCTCAAGCTGGATTGACAAGAAGATTCTCAAAAGCAGGGGATTTGTTGGCAGGCCGTCCTTGAATCTTCTAGTTCCGGAACTCTCCATGCGGGAATGTGCCGCGTTCTGGCGCCGCGGCGGATGTAGGGCGTCAACTACGGACATCATTGATGTTCTGTCTGTCGTAGGCGGAGTTCCCAAATATCTTGAGAACATCGACCCCGCGCTTTCCGCAGATGAAAACATTAAGCGGCTGTGCTTTACGCCGGGCGCGTTGCTTGTGGGCGAGTTCAACGAGATTTTCAACGACGCGCTGGACGCGCAACTGGGCCTGAAGAAGAGGATTCTGGTTGCGCTTGGCGACGGCAAGAAGTCGCCCACGGAAATCGCCGACGAACTGAAGCTAGAGAACAACGGACACCTTTCCGGCTATCTCAACGAGCTGGAGACTGCCGGGTTCATAGCCAAGGATACTGGACTTAATCCATGCACGGGAAAAATGTCGAATGTTGTCCGATACCGGATTTCCGACAACTACACCAGGTTCTACCTGAAGTTCATTGAGCCTAATCGCGAGCTGATACGAAAGGGAACTTTCACTTTTGCGTCGCTTGCACAGCTGCCGGGCTGGGATGTCATGTTGGGCTTGCAGTTCGAGAGCCTCATCTACAACAATCTCCGGGAAGTGATGCACCGCATCGGGCTTGATCATACGCTGATCCTCTCGGCGGCGCCGTATATTCAGAATCCGACGGCGCGAACGGCCGGATGCCAGATAGACCTCCTTGTCCAGACGCGGCGGATGCAGTATGTGATCGAGATCAAGCGGCGTGATTCCATCGGGGAGTGGGTGGTGGCCGAGGTCGAGGAGAAGTTGTCAAAGTTCAGGGCGTCTCGTGCCGCGTCCGTCGTACCTGTCCTCGTCTATGACGGGAATCTGTCGAGGCGCGTCCAGGCAGATGGCTATTTTGGATGGATAATCTCAGCGAACGAACTTCTCGGATTCTGACTTTAGCTTGAATCATTAAATGAAAGGAACAAAAATGAAAATCAAATTGTTGCCGATCATGGGATTAGTCGCCGCTGCAGGCATGGCGCTGCCGCTTAATGCCGGACTTGTGGCGAAGTGGGACTTCAACAACTACGATCCGGCGAACCCGACTTCCGCCAATGTGCTTCAGGCCACGGTCGGCGATGATGGCCAGCCGTGCTACTATGTGGGCAAGGGCACCGCTGTCGTCAGCGACGGCACGATTGGCCACATGTACATGGTCACGCCCGACTACTCGGGAAGCGATGCCGAAGTCGCGACCGCGTGCGCGAGGCTGGGCGCGGGAAACTACGCCATCGCCATCCCGAAGTCTTCTCACCTAAAGTTGCCACTGCCGACGTCCGTGCGGAACCACAATTTCACCGTCAAGGTGCGTTTCTGGTCACCCGCCGCATCCACAAAGAAATACCGCGCATTCTTCAACTTCGGAAGCAACACCGCCGATGCGAAGCTCTTCATCCGCAGCAGCGACAACAAGATCGGCGGTGGCTCTTTCTTCAGAAACGGATCTGCGAACTACTCGCAAGTCATCACGGACAGCGTCTGGCACACGATAACGTTCTCCGCCGGCGCGCAGCGCTGGGATCTCTTTCTGGACGAGACCATCGAGGCGGGATACGCCAACAACGGCAACGGAAAGCCCTACTTCAACTACGACTATGTCCTCTTCTGCGCCGACGAAAACGGCGAAGACGAGCTCATGTACATCGACTACATCGAGTTCTATGACGAGGCGTCCGTCTATGAAGGCAAGCTGCCGCACTACTCGAAGGCGGGCCTCACGGGCGAGTGGACGTTCCCCGCAGACAATCCTCTAAAGGCTGCCATCGGGCGCGACCTTGAAAAGTACACGCGCACCGGCGCAGCCAGCTTCGTCGACGGCACGGACGGCGTCCTGCCGGGCGACAGTTACACCCGCGTAGGGCAGAACAACGCATTGAAGTGCTACCACGGGCTCTCTGCCAATGCCAACTATACAGTCGTGATGGACTTGCGCGTCAAGACCTGCACCGACCAGAAATGGCACGGCCTCTTCAAAGGGCAGGACGTCAATGACGACGCGGATTTGTTCCTCACTGCCGATGGCCCTGAAGGCACGCTCAGAATCCGTTCGCGCAGCGAGCGCTACACAAACACCGGCGTCGCCTTCGGTGAGTGGATGCGCGTGACGATCACCCATCTGAACGGCGCCAACAAGAAGGTTTACATCAACGGCGCGTTGAAGGACACCGCCACGAAGTCACCCACCAGAATGGACACGGCGAAGGGCGGATACTTCCTCCTGCTTGGCGACGATAACGGCGAGGATTTCGACACGGACATCTCCTACGCCGCAGTTTACGACAGGATCCTGACCGACGCAGAGGTCGCGGAGCTCCATTCGCGTCCGCTCGCGCAGCGCGCCGACGACTCGTTCGTGCCCACCGTCGCCCCTGCGGGCGTGTGGACGGCGGACGGCGAGGGCGGCTTCGCGGCAACGAAGGGCATGTCGCTCACGGCTGACGGCAGCAAATGGAAATGGATGCGCTCCTCGGCGCCCGCCGCAGCCACGTATGTGTTCGACCTCGCGCTCCCCGCCGAGCAGACCGCCGGCGGCGTGCTCGTGATGAACGCGAGCGGCGTAGCCTCCGGCATCTACGGCACAACAAGCACCTACTCGGGCAGCTTCCACACAACTACGGACGCTTCGACGTTCCTCAACAACACGTATCTAAGCACATGGGGCTACTGGAGCGAGAACGCGCTTGACCGCACGGACGCACATCGTGTTGCCGTGACATGGGCGGCGAACGGACTCGTCCACTACTATGTTGACGGCCGCCCGTGGGGGCAGCTTTTCCCGGCGAACGCCAACATCTCGCTGAAGCCCTCCGTCACGATGACGTTCCTTGACGGACTCGCCTCGGGCGCAACGCGCGTTGCCGCGTACGATGCCGCGCTCACGCCGGACGAAGTGGCGTCGCTCGGCGGCGTGGACAAGGTGCCATCGGGCAACGCGCCCGCCGCGCCCACGATCGCCGCAACTATAACGGAGACGCCGGTCAAGGCGCTCGTCGACGCCGTTTCATTCACCGTGACGGGCACGCACCCCAACGGCGAATACATGTCGTTCGCGATTGATTTCGGCGATGGCACGGGAGACGGCACCACGAAGCTCGTGCCTTCCGGCACAGCGGTTACGTTCAGTCACGTGTTCAATGCGGGCGGCACGTTCACGCCGCGCGTGAAGGCGATCTCGCAGAACGGCGTGGAGAGCGAATGGGCCGCATGCGACCCGATCGAGGTGGAGCTCATCGCGATCGCCGCGCGCGACGTGCTTGTCACCTGGCCGTGGCAGCAGAACGTTTACACAAACCGCTTCACCATCATGTGCGAGGGCGTGAAGGATGCCGACGACATCACGCGCTGGGACGGCCTTGAGGTGCAGTATGGCAACGGCTACTCGCAGCGCGCCACGATGACGCGCGTGGAGGGCAACGGCGGCACTTGGATATACTCGGCGCACATCACCGTCGATGGCGCGGAAGGGCAGATGGTTCCGTACCGCCTCGGCTACTACGGCCTGCCGCTCACATACGAAAACGCCGCAGACAATACGGAAGGCATAGTGCTGCTCTGGTCACAGAACGACAACGAGTCCTTCACCTGCTCCGTGTGGGGCGACAACCAGCAGGGCGCGCGCGACAGGGACTGGGACAGCGACAAGTACCTCTACATCACGCGCCTCTTCGAGCACATGCTCTCGCGCGACGTCGATTTCGGCATCTCGACTGGCGACATGGCGTCCAGCGCGAACTACGATACGCAGATACGCCCCGGCATCCTTGAGCGAACGGACGCGATCTTCGGGCGCGTCAAGCCGTACTACGTCGCCTGGGGCAACCACGACACGAGCTACCCTGCGGACAAGCCGTTTTTCGAGACTGGCGCCGTCGACGCACCGGCGTACGGTTCAAGTGCATCCGGCAACTACTATCTCTACCGCGGAAACGTGCT
>JAFUDL010000244.1 GCA_017459225.1 Kiritimatiellia bacterium | reverse complement strand
CGGCCGTCCACCTCATGGAGGTGCTGGACGATGCCGCCTAAGCCGCCATGTCCGTCCGTTCAAGCCGCCGTGAGGTGGCGGGCGTGCGGCGAAGTCCGCGCCCGCGCCGGAAACAAGCCTTTGATGGGCAGACACTAAATACACCGTCAATACCCGAGTCGCGACCGGCTTTACCATGCTTAACGTCGACGCCGAACTTGACTGATAGAATGTCGCAGCAAAGATCCTCAAATTCTCTATCGCTTATTGCAAAAAGATTCAAGTCGGTCATTTCTCACGATCCTCTCAGAATGAAGAACAAAAAAACTCAACCTTTCAATGCCCGTATTAGAATACGAGCAAAGTCAATGACGATATCCCTTACATCATCATTTGGCGCAATGATGCGCGCCTGGAAATCGGCAAGTTGGGGATACCGTTTCTTCATGTCACTGATCGTCAACTTATAAAGAAGTGGCAGAATAACTTTTTCCCCTGTCTCATTTTGCCGTTGCAACAGTTCGTTCAGTTCTTTTTCCGTCCACTCACGGCCAAGGAACTCCGGCGAGACAACCACAATTCCAAATCGGCACTTCTTAAGGCCATTGGCAATCTGCAACTTCCAATTATCCCCCCAGTCAAGAATATTCGCATCGTACCAAATGGATATGCCGAGCCTACTAAGTTCAGCCGTAAGCGCATTTACAAATTCTTCTTTGTTGTCATTGGCGTGGGAAACGAATACATCGAATTGATATGATGCGTTAGCCGTTGACGGCAACGATTTGTTTCCGTGTTGATCCTTCAGTTGCATAATCGTCTCGTTCAGTCTTTGGTTCTGTTCCCTTAGAAGTTGATTTTGAATCTTTGTCTGTTCATTAAGTTCAATTGTAGCCTCCGCCGCCTTGCGCTCGCGCTCCGCTTTTTCCCGCATCCCACGATTTATATCGTCCAGGGCCGCGAAACGCCTGCTAAAGTCATATGCCGATGTCACATCTCAAAACATACCATTTGCCATACCATTTTCCTCATGCAATCATTTCAGCCGCTCGCACAGCGGCAGGAGTTCTTCCAGTTTGGCGACAATGCGCTTCTGCTCGGCAAGGGGAGGGAGAGCCACCAAATAATTCTGAACATTTCCTAACCTGATATACGGGATCGCCGTTCCATATACCATGCCAGTGTTATATTGCACCCAGTTGGATTGCAAATGGTAGTACAAATAAATCAAATAACTTCCTTCAAGATATGGTTGAAGCACATATGTCCGCTGATATGCCTCAAATTGCCCCCAAAAATATGTTATATTTCCAATGTCTCCATTGCCTGCGAGTAACAAGGATTCACCCGTAAAAGAGAAAGAATGACATTTGATTGGATTCTTAGCACACGTGAAGAAATTATATTTCCCGTCTGGACTCCCGAAATTTGCATCCCGTCTTCCAGTAGCTATTGAACACAACTCTCCCAACCTTACCCACTTCCAACTTTCAGGAATCTCGAACGGGATTTCGTCTTCAGTGATTTCTGGTAGCAGTTTCTCTTTCTTGATCTTGCCGGATTTGATGAGGCGTTGCTTTTCGGCTTGGATTTGGCGGTAGAGTTCTTCACCGGTGCCTTCTTCGGGGCGCTGCTCGACGAGCTTGCCCTGGATCGCCATCTGGAGCAATGACTTCTGCATGTCCACGGGGAAGCGCTTGTTGAAGTCCTCCAATCTACTCCACGCCTTTTCGTAGCGGTCGATCAGCGGCAGAAGTTCCTCGATCTTCACTACGATGCGCTTCTGCTCGGCAAGGGGCGGGAGGGGGATGGGAAGATTGTGAAGCGCAATTGATGACAAGCCGGGCATCGCAGTACCTTTGGGTTTCATCATACCGTTGTTACGATAGAAGAAAAACACATAGTAGAAAAACTCCTCACAAATCGGAACATACGGCCGCAACCGATGAATATGATTTTGAAAACAAATATCATAATCATTCTTCCAAATAGCGGCTCTGCCATAGTAAGCCCCGCCTTCACACATCAAAATGGCATTCTTTTTTGCAGAACATCGCTCGAGCTCGTCATCAGAGAAAAACATTTCTTTTAGTGAAGTTAAATCAAAACTGTTCCAATATACATTGGACGTGGTAATAAACTTTCTGACTGTTCCGCTTTTAGGTGTCGCTTTCGCGGAGGAGTTCATTGCCTTACCTGTGTTATGATTGAAGACATCACCAACAAGACACCACTCCCAGCTTTCGGGAATGTCGAAGGGTTTTTCGTCGTCGAGTATTTTCTCACGCGGAGACGCGGAGAGCGCGGAGGTCTCCTTTTCTCCGCGTGCTCCGCGGCTCCGCGTGAGATTTTTCTTTGCGCTCTTTGCGTTCTTTGTGGCTAAGATCTTATCCAGCAGCTCCGCCGCAGTGCCTTCTTCGGGGCGCTGGTCGACGAGCTTGCCCTGGATGGCGAGCTGGAGGATGCTGTTCTTAAGTTCCTGCGGGGTCATCCCACGACCTCCATTTTAGCCTCACGCGGAGATGCGGAGAGCGCGGAGAGCGCTCCGTGTAGAATTGAATCTACCTTCGGCAGAGCAACAGATACTTGTTCCCATTCTTGTTTCCCGTGTAAGGGAACAAGTAACTCCAAATCGTCGCTCATTTCTCACCCCTCCGCGTTCTCCGCGCCTCCGCGTGTAAACATCTTTCCCCCTTAGCCGTCAACCGATATTTTTGCGTGGGCGAGCGCGGCGAATCAGGCTGCGTCATCTCGACAAGGCCGAGTTTCAGTGCGGGCGCAAGATAATAATCTGCAAAAGTGACGCGATCCTTTATCCCTATCGCCTTCATGATCTTGGCCCTTGACATTTCGCCGTCAAGAACATCAACAAGCCGTCGCACCGCACGCGAAAGAGCCATCGCTCTACTTGCAGGGGTAACTTCATTACTTGTAGGGGTAACCGCGGGCTTACTTGTAGGGGTGTTTTCGCTACTTGCATGGGGGGAGCCCTCTTGCCATCCCCCTACAAGCAGATATCGGCTTTGGAGTTTGTTTTCTTCGCCCATGAGAGCGTTGTGGAAGAACCGTTCAAGGTACTCAGTCGTCTCTTCGATTCCCCTGGGAATGTTCGAGTAGTTGGCCCGGACCAGGGCATTGCGAAAATAGTACGAGTTATCGTAGAAGATATCGTTGTTGACATCGAATCCAAGAGTTCGCAGGTATTTTATGGCGAACACGGAGGTTGTGCGCGTGTTTCCCTCTCCGAAAGGATGTATTTGCCAGATGCCTGCTATGAACTTGGAGAAATGACGTATCACTTCATCCATCGATATGCTTGCGTAGGAAAACTTCTTTTCCTCCGCGAAATCAAATGCAATCGTCTCGACAAGGCGGAAGTAGCTTGCGTACTTGACGGTGTCGCCCTTCAGAACCCATTCGTTCTTTGTGATGTTGTAGTCGCGTATTCTTCCGGCGTGTTTGTAGATTCCCTCGAAAAGCCTACGGTGTATGGAAACAAGCTGCTCGGGCGAGAACGAGAACGTCGGCTCGGCGAGAATCTCTGTCATGTGCTGTGAGACGATATCCGCCTCGTCGGTGCGCGTCTTGGCGGCCTCCGCGCGAACGGCCTTGGACTTGTAGTATTCGCCGATGATCTTTCCCGCCTCGGCGATGGTCATCTCGCCCTCGATGTTTCGCCGCGCGGTTTCGACGAGATAGGCCGAAGGCGTGAGGCCATCGACCTTCTGGAGACCAATCGCCGCCCGCCAGATTCCAGCGAGCTCCACTTTCCCTGGTTCCTTCGCCCGCAGATACTCGGAAAGATCGTCACTCACTTCGCACCTCCGACGGCACCTTCTCTACTCCGCCTTGCCAGTTGCTCACCCTTAGCCGTAATCTTATACTTTTGCAGACGGCTTCTCGGTTTCCCGGGGATTGTCAGCGCTATCAATTTGTCATCCAAGAGAGTATTCAAACGACGCGCGAGATTCCCGTACACACGAGATACGCCGAGAAAATCTGTTATCTCAGAACTCTTCCTTGGCGATTCTGCAATGAAAAGCAATATTCGTTCATGAAGCGAAAGCCCGACTTCACCCATCGACTTCACCCACTTTACCCTACCTGGGTGAAGTCGCTTTCCTCTTGCCGAAACCCTTGATTTTACAGGGGTTTCTGCATCTGACTTCACCCTCTTTTTGCCTCTGACTTCACCCACTCCACCCCGGGGTGGAGTCGGCTACCTCACGGACTGTCTGCCGCCACAGCACCAGACGAAAATCGACATCCGATGGATGATATTCAGGTTCCTGAAGCCCCCATGCCTTGCACTTCCGCACGATATCCTCTGTGCCGTAGCCAGACTTCTCTACATATCCGGCCCACTGCATCGCTGTCGCCAAGATGCCGTTGTGCGGCTTGGAATCGTGCGTCCGCAGAAGATTCGCCGCCGTCCATCCGCGCGGCAACGTCCCCGGATTGAGAATTTCGAGGCGATCACGGAACAACATCACCTGCACGCTTCCCTCGTCCGTATAGTCCCTATGGCATACGGCATTGACAATCGCCTCCCTTACCGCCTCAACAGGGAATTCGCTGCGCGCCGGAGCCTGCGCGGATCTCTCGCCAGTTCGAGGGCCGACCCAATGATCGACGCGACTCATCACGAAATCAAGAGCCATGTCGATCTGTTCAAACACAGTCCCATGATAAATATGGTACGACGGGAACGGCTTTTCAAAGGCCGTCCCCCAAAGCTGGATGCACTTCATTTCCCACGATGGACTGAATCTCGACGGATCCTTCGCGAAAAGGAGTGCGGCAGCATTCGCAATCTTGCCTGTACGCGAATCCTTGGCACCCAGTCTGAGGAGGATATCGTCCAATGCTATCGCTCTTGGGAAGGTGACCTTACCGGCAGCGCGGACCATCTTGACAAACGCGGAGACTTTACCTTCATCCAAATCGTCAACTTTGACGCCGAGTGAAAATGATTCATCAAACGGACGGACGTTCACCGCATCGCGGTCACGAAGGAATTGAAACAAAGCCTCGTAGACAACCTTCTTAAGGGTTGCGACCGAAGAGAAGGTCTTGCGCGTAACGCTTTGTTCTACCTTGGCGATGAGCGCGCGCTCCTTGCGACTCCTTGTCGATGCCGGGCGCTTAATGAACGCAAGACGGAATTTCCCCAGTTCCGTTGCCTTGTCGTACTCACGTTCTGTCGGCGAAACACCTTGAGAATCTTCAAATCCGTATTCATTGCCAAAGATTCCAAGGTAGATATCACAGTCCTCGACTTCACCAATGTAGACGCTTTTCGCCGAGCGGTTCTGCGCCATTGTCCGTTCAAAAAGAAAGACATCGAAGAAGGTTCCAAGCAGCATGTCATTGCGGATCATGTCTGCGAGCGCCTTTCGCTCTTTGGCGAATTCTCGCTGGACGCTTGATATGAAAATGCGATAGCTCATGCCTGCGCACCTCCGAGCTTTTCGGTGATCTCGGCGAGGACGCGGTCGATCTCGGCGTTGAGCGAGGAGCGTTCCTCCTGATAGCGCTGAATGAGGTCCATCGGCGCGAGGATTTCCTCCTCGACGTGCGGGTAGCCGCACTGGTCGAAGTTGTAGCCGAGCTCTTCGGCAAGCTGGCGCGCCGTGAACTTCTTCGCCTTGTCGAAGCCGTCCGCCGACAGCTCCCGGCGGTTCTTCCACCACTCAACGACGGGATCGAAATGTTCCAGCTTCATCGGCTTCGTCTTGGAGAAGTGCTTGTAGCCCTCCGGCATGTCGAGGCGGTAGAACCACGTCTCCTTGGTGGGCTGCGAGCGGTCAAAGAAGAGGATGTTCGTCGTGATGGAGGTATAGGGCGAGAAGACGCTGCCGGGCATGCGGATCACGGTGTGCAGGTTGAATTCGGAAAGGAGCTTCTTCTTGATGCTCACCTTGGCGTTGTCCGTGCCGAAAAGAAAGCCGTCGGGCAGGATCACCGCCGCGCGTCCGTTCTTTTTCAGGCGGTACATGATGACGGACATGAAGAGGTCGGCCGTCTCGGAGCTTGCGAGGTCGGCGGGGAAATGGCTCTTCACGTCCGCCTTCTCGCTTCCGCCGTAGGGGGAATTCATGAGGACGACGTCGAACTGGTCGCTCTCGGTGTAGTCCAGGACGTCGTGCAGGAGGGAGTTGGCGTGGAACACCTGCGGGACGTCCAGGTCGTGCAGGAGCATGTTCGTGATGCAGAGCATGTAGGGGAACTGCTTCTTCTCGATGCCGTAGATGGAGTTGCCGTAGGCCTCGCGGTCTTCCGTCGTCTTGACCGCGCG
This sequence comes from Kiritimatiellia bacterium, assembly GCA_017459225.1. GTDB lineage: Bacteria > Verrucomicrobiota > Kiritimatiellia > RFP12 > UBA1067 > RUG572. Next base: position 3,344 of record JAFUDL010000244.1, on the reverse strand, counting down.
CTCCAGTTCCTTCAGCCAGCTCGTGATGAAGCCGCCGGTGCCGCAGGCGAAGTCCGCCATCGTCTCGCCGATCTTCGGCTCGATCATCTTCGCCATGAAGTCGGTCACGGCGCGGGGCGTGTAGAACTCGCCGGCGGAGCCCGCGCTCTGGAGCTCCTTGAGGATGGTCTCGTAGATTTCGCCGAAGGCGTGGCTTTCCTCGTAGTCGGAAAGGTCGAGATCGTCGATCACGTTCACGACCTGGCGGAGGAGGACGCCGTCCTTCATGTAGTTGTTGGCGTCCGCGAAGGTGGTCTGCACGATGGCCTTGCGGATGGGCGTGGAGGCGGTGACGGGCAGCTTCTTGAGGGTGGGGAAGAGGGTGTTGTTCACGAAATCGAGCAGACGGTCGCCGGTCATGGCGGAGCCGGAGCGGTCGTCTGCCGCCCAGTTCGCCCAGCGGCAGTTCTCGGGGATGATGGAGACGTAGCCGTCGTCGTTCCATTCCCAGTCCTTTTCCTTCGCGTCGTACACCTTCAGGAAAAGCATCCATGCGATCTGCTCGATGCGCTGGGCATCGCCGTTGATGCCCGCGTCATTGCGCATGATGTCGCGCAGCCGCTTGACGAATCCAGATAAATTGCCCATCTCTTATCCTACCTTGTAAAGTTCTTTCTCAAGTTCGCGGACGGCCTTCAGGTAGCCTTCCTTGCCGCCGAAATAGCCGGCGATCCGCATGGGGCTGCCGAATCGCCTGAACGGGTCGAGCTGGAGAAGCGCCGTCTTTTCGATCTCGTAGATACCGACGTTCTTGTACTTCTCGAGCAACGCCTCCAGAACCTCGCGCGCGACGCCGCCGTAGCGGCTGAGGAAATCGCGCTTCTTGACGTTCTCCGCCCGTTCGCGTCGGGTCAACGGCTTCTGGTCGAAGGCGACGTGGCAGATAAAGTCGAAGTCGTCCACGTCAGACATCCCCTCTTCCGCCTTCATCAGGTCAAGGTCGATGCCCTGTTCCATAAGAAGTCCGCGAATCGCCTCCTTCTTCTCCTCGGCGGTCCACCGGTGGATGAAGTTGTTGAGCGAGGCATATTTGCCGAGGACGTTGACCCGTGTGTAGTCAATCATGCTCTCCTGCGTCAGGAGCCGTCCTTCGGAGTCGTAGATCGAAACCCACGTGCCGCAGATGTGGACTTCGCAGTCCTTTGCCGGAACGACATACTTTTTCGTGGACGGCGGATCGGACGGAGGATCGTTACCCGGCCCGTCCGAGCTCGATGTTGTCTCGTGGTCGGGATCGAAGCCGTCGGCAATCTCGATCGGGCCGTCCCAGTCGGGATCGGCGAACAGCCGCGTCACGTTGCGGAAATCCATCACCACGAAGAAGCTCTTGCCGTCCTTTTCGCGCAGGCGGGTGCCGCGTCAGATGATCTGCTTGAACTCCGTCATGGAGCCGATCATCTCGTCGAGGACGATCAGCTTCGTCATCTTGCAGTCCGCGCCCGTGGAAAGCAGCTTCGACGTCGTCGCAATGACCGGATACGGCGCAGACACGGAAATGAAGTAGTCGAGCTTGCTCTTGCCGTAGGTGTCGGAGCCGGTGATGCGCACGACGTAGTCGGGGTTTTCCCTGACCATGTCGGCGTTGAGGTTGTTCAGCTCGATGCGCATGCGTTCGGCATGTTCTTCCGTGGCGCAGAACACGATGGTCTTCTGCATCCGGCCGGTGCGCTTCAGGTAGTTGGTGATTTCCTTCGCGACCTGGTGCGTGCGGTCTTCGAGTACGATGTTGTAGTCGAAGTCGCTGTTGGTGTAGATGCGGTCTTCGATTTCGTTCCCGAACTTGTCGAGCTGGCCCTTGAAGGGACGCCAGCCGTCCGAGATGTCGGTCTTGACGTTGATCACCTTGAACGGCGCCAAGAAACCGTCGTCGATTCCCTCGCGCAGGCTGTAGGTGTAGATCGGCTCGCCGAAGTAGTCGATGTTGGAGACGTACTTGGTCTCCTTCGGCGTCGCGGTCATGCCGATTTGCGTGGCCGACGAGAAATAGTCGAGGATTCTGCGCCAGTTGCTGTCCTTCTTCGCGGATCCCCGGTGGCACTCGTCGACGATGACGAGATCGAAGAAATCCCTGCTGAAGAGCTGCGCAAACCGCGCGACCGCTTCCTCGCCGTTCCCCTCATCCTCGGCATCCTCGTTGCCCGCAAGCTGCTGGTAGAGGGAGAAGTACACTTCATGCGAAGTGACGGTGACGGGGTCGTCCTTGGCGAAGTTGATCTTGTGGATCGTCTTTTCAAGCGGGGAGAAGTCCTGCTGGATCGACTGGTCCACGAGGATGTTCCGGTCGGCGAGGTACAAGACCTTTTTCCGCAAGCCGCATTTCAGCAGACGGTACACGATCTGAAAGGCCGTATAGGTCTTCCCGGTGCCTGTGGCCATCACCAGCAAGAGGCGTTTCTGTCCCCTTGCTATCGCCTCGACGACCCTGTTGATGGCGTTGCGCTGGTAGTACCGCGGATCGTATGTACCCTGGCTGGAATAATACGGCTGCGCGACGATTTTTTTCTCGTCGGCAGAGATGCCCTTGCCGCCGTTCGACTCGCTCTCCCACCGTGCGGACAGCTCCTCGACGGTCGGGAAGGCGTCGATCGGCAAGGTGCGCTCAAGGCCCGTCAGAAGGTCGTGTTCCTGAAAGGCATCGCCGTTGGAACTGTAGGCGAACGGGATGTCCTGCATGCGCGCGTATGTGATCGCCTGCTGGAGACCGTAGGAGACGGTGTGGTTGTTGTCCTTGGCCTCGACGATGGCGATTGGCTTGTTGGGCGACAGATAGAGGACGTAATCGGCCTTCTTCGGTTTCTCGCGAAAGACGAAATTGCCACGGAGATTGACCCGTCCATCCGTGATCTTGGTCTCCATTGTCATGCGGTCGAGGCCCCACTTGGACTGTATTGCAGGCGTGATGTACTGCAACTTGATGTCCTCTTCCGTCATCTGTTTCTTGTCCAAGATCATCTTCGCCCCTCTCCCATCAAAATGAATCCTCTTCTGGAACGTTCCATTCCAGTATGTCGCGCGCAAGGGCGCTATCTGTCGATTTGCCTTTCATTCGTCATTCATTCTCTGGGCGATAGTATACCAAATTTTCATGGTGCTATCGCGCGGATTTTGCGGCTCACGCGAACCACGCGGTAGCCGTCGCCATGACCGCAACGCGTGTAGAACGCCAGCACGTATGTCCCGGGCGCTATCTGTTCGTCGAAGACGACTTCCGTGAGGTCTGTCGCGTAGCCGACGACCCTTCCCTTCGCCACGCGCTCGTAGCCTTTGTGCGTCCGCCGTTCAAGCCACACGCCCTCGTCTTCCTT
>JAFUDL010000243.1 GCA_017459225.1 Kiritimatiellia bacterium | reverse complement strand
TGGTGCGGTGGTGCCGTGGTGCCGTGGTGCCGTGGTGTGGTGGTGTGGTGGTGCCGTGGTGCGGTGGTATTTACCTCTTGATCCCAACCACCCAACTACCTAACTACCCAACCACCCAACTACCCAACCACTTACCCGACCTTGCCGAGGGCGATGATGGTGAACACCATCGTGAAGATCGCCACCGTCTCGACGATGCCGAGCGCGCCGAAGTAGTTGGTGAGACCCTGCCCTGTCTCGGCCTGCGCGTCGCATGCAGCCGCCGCGGCGCGTCCCTGGAAGAGCGCCGAGAGGCCGATCCCGAGGCCGGCGAAGATGCCGAGCAGCACGCACGCGAGGCCTGCGCCCTTCACATCCGTCTTGCCGAGCATGATGAACATGAGAATCATTCCGTACAGCGTCTGCGTGATCGGCGCGCCCACGAGACCGAGCAGAATGAACGGCGCGGGCTTGTTCGCCGCGTAGCACTTCTTCCACGCCCCGACGGCGGACGACGCCGCGAAGCCTGTTCCGAATGCGGAACCTGCCGCGCTGAGACCGAGGCACGCAATCGCGCCAGCTATGATCATTGGATCCATTGTCTTTTCCTTTCTTTCAGTTTTTCCTAAATGGATTGAACGCGTATCCCGACCACGACACGCCCTTGTGGTTCGAAAACTCCAGCGTGTTCAGGCGCACAGCGTGCACAAGAATCGAGAGCCCCGCCATGGCGAGGTTGAGCCCATGCCCCACGAGGAGTATCGCCACCATCGCCACGCACATCACCGCCTTGAGCGCAACGGAGTCTGCACCCGCCACGAGCCCCGTGGCCATGTTGTTGAAGTTCTCCGCCACCTTCACGCTGGCAAGTCCCACCGCGAAGAGGCGCACGTAGCTTATGATGTCGCCAAGCGCGCTCATGATGTTGAGCGGCAGCATCCCGAGCTCGATTCCCCTCGACTTCAATTCGCTGCCCTTCAGCGTGAAGCCGAACACGAGAACAAGCGACACGCCGAACATCCAAAACGCCCAATGCGGCACGCCCGTGAATATTCCCACGATCGAGTTCGTGACGATGTACATGAAGAGAAGCACTCCCGCCCATCCGAACTGCGCAAGGCACGTGCGGTCGTTCAGAATCTGGATGCCGCTCCATATGCGCGCAAGCATGAGATGAGACACGCCTATCGTGAAGCAGAGAAGCATCATGTTGGAGTAGCTTGGATCGGCAAGCCACTTCACCGTGGGCCATTCCTTCGCGAACGGGAATCCCGCGCCGAACCACGTGTTCGACAGAAGCCCCCACACGACGGTCGCGGCGGAGAACACGGTGAGAAGCGTGAGCCAGCTGCGCACCACCTTCGGACGATGCCCCATGCCGTCCTTCGGCTTCGTCTTGCGCCATCCCCACAGCGTCGCCGCGAGGAAGATGAGGCCGTACGCGCCATCGCCCACCAGCATCGCGAAGAAGATCGAGAAGTAGCACATGAACGGCACCGAGACGTCGCTCTCCGTGTACCCGGGCGCAATTCCAAGACCGGCGAAAAGCGCCGCCACGGGACGAAACAGCTTTGGCGGACGTATCAGCGTGGGCGGAGTCTCGCCACCCTCCGGATCGCGCAGCAGAAGGCCCCACGCCTTCGTCACGGCCTTCGCCCTCAGGCGCGGCACGCTCTCCACCGGCACCCATCCCTCTATCCAGGAGACCGCTCCCTGCGTCTCCAGGGCGTCGCGCGCCGCCTCGAACGCCACGCGGTCCTTCAGCTCCGGGCTGCGCGCCGTGATCCACGTCTCGTCCGTGGTCGCGAGAGCTGCAGTGCATTCCGCGGCCTTCGCCTCCGCCTCGGCAAGCATGCGCCGCATCTCCGAGAGACGCTTCTTCGGAAGAGGGTCCGGCAGCTCGCAGACTTTCGAAAGGTCGATGCCGCGCGCGATCAGATCCCGCGCAAGTTCTGGATCGAAGTCGCCGTACGGCTCGTAGAGCGCCACCTGGCGGCGAAGCTCCTCCGCCTCGGAGACCGCCTTCTCGCGCTCCGCCGCAATCTGGCGCACATCCTCCACCGTGCGGCGCACCGCTGCGGCGCCTGCCTGGGGCGGCGCCTCGCGCTTCGCCTTCTGCACTGTCCTCACCGCATCCGCGGCGCGCTCGAGTTCGCCCTTCGCCTCTGCATACGCGGCAGAGCCGCCGCGCGAAAGATCCACATGCACGCAGCCCAGCTCGCGCAGCGCCTCAAGCGCCTTGCCGCTCTCGCCGGCCACGCACAGGAGCGTGAGATGCTTCATCGGCACGATCATGCTGCACCCTCCTCGTCGTCGGCTCCGCCGGGCGAACGGCTCTTGGCGATCTTGCCGCGCGTGACCGCCGCGGTCTGCTCGTCGCCGATTGCGATCTTGATCACGCGGATGTTCTCGCGGCACTCGGGAATCTTCACCTTCTCGAAGAGGTTGACGCGCTGCGAAGTGGTGCGCAGCTCCTCCATCACGAGCTCGCGCTGGCGCTCGAGGATGAGGCGCTCGCTGCGAAGGGAGAGGACGTCGGTGAGCGCCTGCGCGGCGTCGTCCAGCCAAGCGGGCGTCTCCCAAAGGTCGAGGTCCTTCACCTCCACGTCGATTCCGCCGAAGACGGGAATCTCCACGCCCGCGATGTTCGCCGTGCCATGGCGGATCTCCTTCACCGTCACGAGCCCTTCGAGCTCGGCGGCGTCCGACGAGAAGAGAGCCACCCATCCGTCGAGACGCTCGCGCACGGCGCGCTCGCGCGCCGCCACGGCCTCTGCCTTCGCCGCTATGCCGGCGATCTCGCCCTGCAGCTGCTGCTTCTTCAGCTGCAGCATGGGCAGGAACCGGCAGAAGCGCTTCAGCGCGTCCGTCTGGGCCTTTAGCTCGGTCTTTGTGAGTTTGATTTTCGCCATGGAGTCTCTTCTGTGGAAAAAATTCGCCGTACATTATACACCATTCCGCCGCAGGAATCAATCACGCTGTTGTCCACGTTTTTGCCAAACCCTCAAACCTTCAAACTTTCACATTTTCAAACTTTCACACTTTCACTCTTCATCGCCGCGCCGATTTATGCTATACTAGCGCCATGAAATCGTTGCGGTACAAGTCGCGCTCCGGGCAGACGGCACTCGAATACGTGATCGTGTTCGTGGTGCTGCTGGGCGTCATCGAGGCTCTGCGCGTGTTCGTTTCGTCCGCGCGCAGCTCCGCCGAGCGCACCACCCAGCTGGTGACGTGCGAGTATCCGTGACGGTTCAAAAAAGAAAGGACGCATCAGAAATGAAGAGCCGCAAGTTCAAAAAAGGCCAGACGA
>JAFUDL010000242.1 GCA_017459225.1 Kiritimatiellia bacterium | reverse complement strand
ATCGAAGCCTGCCGCGTCGCGATCAACCGCGAGATGAAGCGCAAGGGCAAGCTCTGGATACGCGTGTTCCCCGACAAGCCGATCACCCGCAAGCCTATCGAAGTGCGTATGGGCGGGGGCAAGGGCAACCCCGAGTTCTGGGTTGCCGTGATCCTCCCCGGAAAGGTGCTCTTCGAGGTCGGCGGCGTCTCCGAGGAGATCGCCCGCGAGTGCCTGCGCCTCGCAGCCACGAAGATCGGCATCCACACGAAACTCGTCACACGTGCCGGAGTGAAAATCTGATGAAGAAGACGGAAAAGAAGAACGCCCTGCAGGGGCTGAGCGAAGACGAGATCCTCGCCAAGATCGCAGAGGTCCGCAAGGAGCTCACCGATCTGAAGCTCAGGAACGCGTCCAAGGTCGAAGTTGAAAAGCCGGGCCGCATCAGCGAGCTGCGCCACGACATCGCGCGCATGCTCACTGTGCTGACCCAGCTGAAGAAGGAGGCCAAGTAGCCATGGCGAACGAAGAAAAGCGCGGCGCGCGCAAGGTGCGCAAGGGGCAGGTCGTCTCCAAGATGGGCGTGAAGAGCGTCGTCGTGGAGGTCACCTACCGCGAGCGTCACCCGATGTACGGCAAGGTGATAATCCGCCGCAAGAAGTATCACGCGCACGACGAGGCCGACACCGCGAAGGTGGGCGACGTCGTGACGATTATGGAAACACGTCCGCTCAGCGCCACCAAGCGCTGGCGCATCGTGGCTCCGGAGGCGAAGTGACATGATTCAGGAACTTACAAACCTCGTTGTCGCGGACAACACGGGCGCCAAGCGCGCGATGTGCTTCCGCATTCTCAAGCAGCGCAAGGAGTACGCGCACCTCGGCGACGTAATCCGCGTGGCGATCAAGGAGGCGTCCCCCACGGGTTCGATCCGCAAGGGCCAGGTGGCCACTGCGGTGATCATCCGCACGGGCGCGCAGATCGTCCGCGAAGACGGCCAGCGCGTGCACTTCGACCAGAACGCCTGCGTTCTCGTCGACTCCAAGCTCAACCCCATCGGGTCCCGCGTGTTCGGGCCCGTGCCGCGTGAGCTGCGCGAGAAGAACTACATGAAAATCCTGTCCATGGCCCCGGAAGTGGTCTAAGAGGAGCTGATCATGAGTATCGCACGTATTCGCAAGGGTATCACAGTGGTTGTGATCAGCGGCAACGACGCTGGACGCACCGGAGTGGTCAGGAGCGTGAGCCCCAAAGACGGCACCGCGATCGTCGAGGGCCTCAACAAGCACAAGAAGGCCGTTCGCCGCACCGAGCGCACAGAAGGCGGCCTCGTTGAGATGGAGTTTCCCATCCGCCTGTGCAAGCTGATGCCGTACGACCCCGAGACCAAGAAGGGCGCCCGCGTGGCGACCGCCGAGAAGGACGGCAAGAAGGTGCTCACCATGAAGGGCTCCGGCAAGGCCGTCGATTTCAAGTGGACCAGGAGCAAGGGAGCTTGATCATGGCGAAGCTTAAAGAAGAATACAATTCGCGCATCATCGCCGAACTCGAGCAGAAGCTCGGCACGACGAACAAGATGCTCGTGCCCCGTCTGCAGAAGATCGTCATCAACATGGGCTTCGGCATCGTCTCCAAGGACGAGCAGAAGAACCTCGTGGACGACCTCACCGCGATAACCGGCCAGAAGCCCATGCTCTGCAAGGCCAAGAAGTCCATCTCGAACTTCAAGCTGCGCGAAGGCATGGTCATCGGCGCCAAGGTGACGCTGCGCGGCGAGCGCATGTGGGAGTTCTGCGAGCGCCTCATCAACGTGGCGCTCCCCCGCATCCGCGACTTCCGCGGCATCCCCAACCGCGGCTTCGACGGACGCGGCAACTACACTCTGGGCCTCAAGGACCACTCGATCTTCCCCGAGATCGTGGAGGCCGCCGGCCCCAATTCGGGCATGGACGTGACGTTCGTCACGACCGCCAAGGACAACACCGCTGCCAAGGAGTTCCTCGTGGCCCTCGGCATGCCGTTCGCGGGAAGGAACTAATCAATGGCCAAGAAATGTCTGATGGAAAAGGCGAACCGCAAGCCGAAGTTCGGCGTGCGCGCCTACAACCGCTGCAAGCTCTGCGGCCGCCGTCACGCCTACATGCGCAAGTTCGGCGTGTGCCGTCTCTGCTTCCGCGAACTGGCCGTGAACGGCCTCATCCCGGGCGTCACCAAGGCCTCGTGGTAACGGAAAGGAACTGAAGAAATGATCATCGATCCCATTTCCGACATGCTGGTCTCGATCCGCAACGGCCTCAAGGCCCGCCTCGTGCAGGTGGCCGTGCCGGCGTCGAACATCAAGGCCGAGATAGCTAAGGTTATGAAGTCCGCCGGATACATCCAGGACTTCTTCACCACCAGCGACTTCCCCAAGAAGCTCGTCCTCACGCTGAAGTACTCCGACCGGGCCGAGCCCGCGATCCGCGGCCTTCAGCGCCAGTCCCGCCCCGGTCTGCGCAAGTTCGTGTCGTGCGCCGAGATCCCCGCCGTGCTCAACGGCATGGGCCTCGCAGTGCTCTCCACCTCCAAGGGCGTGATGAGCGGCGTGGACGCGAAGAAGCAGCGCCTCGGCGGCGAACTCATCTGCACAGTCTGGTAAGGAGCTTCAACAATGTCTCGTATCGGTAAAGAACCAGTGGCCATCCCGGCCGGCGTCACCGTGACGGTTGACGGCCAGAAGGTCACCGTGAAGGGCAAGCTCGGCGAGCTTTCCTATGTAATGCACAGCGGCATCACCGCGGAGGTGAAGGACGGCAAGGTCGTCGTCTCCTGCGAAAACGACAAGCTGCTCGGCAACTTCCACGGCCTCGCGCGCGCCCTCATCAACAACCACGTGAAGGGCGTTTCCGAAGGCTACACGAAGAAGCTCACCATCGAGGGCACCGGCTTCAAGGCCGCCCTCCAGGGCAAGCAGCTCGCGCTCTCGCTCGGCTTCGCATCCCCCAAGATCTTCGATATTCCGGACGACATCAAGATCACCGTCGAGAACGACGGCCTCCTCGTGACTGTCACCGGCATCGAGAAGTCCCACGTGGGCGAGGCCGCGGCGCGCATCCGCAGCTTCTACCCGGCCGAACCCTACAAGGGCAAGGGCATCAAGTACGAAGGCGAGCACATCCGCCGTAAACAGGGCAAGAAGGTGGCCTAACAGAATGGCTGCCTGATTCGGAGAAATCTAAAATGAGTTTCAACCGTAAAGACCAGCGCGCGAAGCGCCATCTTCGCCTCCGCCAGCGCGTCATCGGCTCCGCCGAGAAGCCGCGCATGGCGATATGCGTCACGAACAAGCACATGTACGTGCAGTTCATCGACGACGCAGCAGGCAACACCCTCGCCTCCGCCTCCACGATCAAGGAGACGAAGTGCAACATCGAGGTCGCCAAGACCCTCGGCGCCAACGCCGCGGAGGCCGCCAAGGCCAAGGGCATCTCGAAGGTCGTCGTTGACCGCGGCGGATTCAAGTACACGGGCCGCGTGGCGGCAATCGTGGACGCCGCCGTTGCCAACGGACTTTCCATCAGCGACAAACCCGCCAAGGAGGCTGAATAATGGCGATGAACCGTGACAAGCGCCGCAACGAGTCCGGCGCGAACGACGACCTCGACGAGCGCGTCGTGTTCGTGAACCGCTGCGCCAAGACCGTCAAGGGCGGCCGCCGCATGTCCTTCTCCGCAGTCATCGTCGTCGGCGACAAGGCTGGCAAGGTGGGCGTGGGATTCGGCAAGGCCAACGAGGTTTCCGACGCCATCCGCAAGGGCGGCGAGGCGGCCCGCAAGGCCATGAAGAAGATCACCCTGCACGAGAAGACGATCCCGCACGACGTTACGGGAACCTGCGACGGCGGGCGCGTGATCCTCAAGCCGGCTCCTGACGGCACAGGCCTCATCGTTGGCGGCGGCATGCGCCCCGTTCTCGAAGCGGCCGGCATCCGCGACGCGGTGGGCAAGTCCCTGGGCTCCAAGAACCGCCTCAACGTGGTCAAGGCCACGCTCGACGCGCTCTACCAGCTCCGCTCCGCAGAGGAGATCGCGGGCATCAGGGCCTAAACAAAGAAAGGGAACTTACAATGGATCTTTCTAATCTCACCAACACCCCCGGCGCCCGCAAGCGCGCCAAGCGCGTGGGTCGCGGTTGCGGCTCGGGCATGGGCAAGACATCGACGCGCGGCCACAAGGGCCAGAACGCCCGCAAGGGCCACAAGCAGAAGCTCGGCTTCGAAGGCGGCCAGATGCCCCTCGTGCGCCGCCTGCCGAAGCGCGGCTTCAACAACGCCCGCTTCAACGCGAAGGCCCTCGCGGTGAATCTCTCCGACCTCGAGAAGAAGTTCGAGGCAGGCGCCGAGATCACCGTGGAGTCGCTCGCCAAGGCCGGCTTCTCCGACAACAAGGCTCCCAAGATCAAGCTGCTCGCCAAGGGCGAAGTCACGAAGAAGTTCATCGTGAAGGTGCCCTGCAGCGCGGCCGCCAAGGCCAAGATCGAGGCTGCAGGCGGCTCCGTCGCCTAACGCCCCCCGGCTTGAAATGGGCTGAACGCCGCTCCGAAAGGGGCGGCGTTTAATGTAGAAGGAAATCATCACGAAAGGCGGCGCGCCATGGCAGGCGAATACCAGTTCTCACTCATCGACGTCACGAAGCAGCAGGGCACGAAGACCATCCTCAAGGACGTGTGCCTCAGCTTCTTCTACGGCGCGCACATCGGCGTCATAGGCGCGAACGGCGCAGGCAAGAGCTCCCTCCTGAAGATTCTCGCCGGCATCGACACGGACATCATCGGCACCTGCCAGGTGGCAAAGGGCACCAAGGTGGGCTACCTCCCTCAGGAGCCCGAGCTCGACGATTCGAAGACCGTCGGCGAAATCGTCGAGGAGGGCGTGGCCGAGGCCAAGGCGATGGTCGAGCGCTACGAGGATCTCTGCTGCGAGCTCGACGACCCGAAGAAGGCCGCCGAGATGGAGCGCCTGCAGGAGATCATCGACGCCAAGGATCTCTGGAACGTCGACCACAAGGTTGAGATGGCGATGGCCGACATGGGCTGTCCCCCCGCCGACCGCCCAGTGAAGGTGCTCTCGGGCGGCGAACGCCGTCGCGTGGCCATAGCCCGCCTCCTTCTCCAGGAGCCGGACGTGCTCCTTCTCGACGAGCCCACAAACCACCTCGACGCCGAAACCACCTTCCGCCTCGAGGCGTACCTCAAGGACTTCAAGGGCACCCTCATCGTCGTCACCCACGACCGCTACTTCCTCAGCGACGTCACCGACTGGATCCTCGAGCTCGACCACGGCATCTGCTATCCCTACACGGGCAACTACGAGGAGTGGCTCAAGCAGAAGGAGGCCATGCTCGCGCGTGAGGCCAAGGCGGAGAAGAGCCGCCAGAAGCTCATCGAGAACGAGCTCAAGTGGATCCAGACGAATCCCAGCGGACGCCACTCCAAGAGCCAGGCGCGCGTGAAGCGCTACGAGGAGCTGCAGAGCCAGCAGGTGAACACTCGCGAGGACGACCTCGTGATCCACATTCCGCCGGGTCCCCGCCTCGGCAACCTCGTTGTGCGCGCCGAGCACGTGAAGATGGCGTTCGACGACCATGTGCTCTACGACGACCTCAACTTCGACCTCCCGCGCGGCGGCATCGTGGGCGTGATCGGCGCGAACGGCGCCGGCAAGACCACTCTCTTCAAGCTCATCACGGGCGAGCTCAAGCCCGTCTCTGGAACGCTCTCCGTTGGCGAGACGGTAAAGCTCAGCTACGTGGACCAGACGCGCAGCGAACTTCTGCCCGACCAGACGGTGTACGAGGCCATCACAGGCGGCGGCGAGTTCGTGCGCCTCGCAGGCGAGGCGATGATGAACGGCCGCGCCTACTGCAGCCGCTTCAACTTCCGCGGCGCCGAGCAGCAGAAGAAGGTGGGCGTACTTTCCGGCGGAGAGCGCAATCGCGTGCATCTCGCGAAGCTGCTCACCTCGGGCGGCAACCTGCTTCTTCTCGACGAGCCCACGAACGACCTCGACGTCGCCACTCTCCGCTCCCTAGAAGAGGGCCTTGAGGAGTTCGGCGGATGCGTGATGGTGGTGAGCCACGACCGCTGGTTCCTCGACCGCATCGCCACCCACATCCTCGCATTCGAGCCGGGCGGACGCACCACGTGGTTCGAGGGCGGCTATTCCGACTACCACGAAATGCTCGAGCGCAGAGGCAGGAAGTAGCGCCATGCACGCCACTATCGCGGACGTTATCGCCGACACGGCGCAGAACTCGATCGAGGCCGGCGCCTCGCGCGTTGAAGTCGCCCTCGTAGAAGACGGCGCCACCGTTTCCGTGCGCATCGCCGACAACGGCAAGGGCATGGATGAGGCCACCCAGCGCCGCGCGTTCAATCCGTTCTACACCGAGCCCGGCAAGCACGACAAGCGCAAAGTGGGACTGGGCCTCCCCATCCTGAAGCAGCTCTGCGAGGCCACGGATGGCGGCCTCTCCCTCGAAAGCGCCCCAGGACGCGGCACCACGCTCTCATACCATTTCCGCGCCGACCACGTGGACCTTCCGCCGATGGGCGACATCGCCGCCATGGTGCTGATGCTCTTCAACTATCCCGGCGAATTCGAGCTTGTGTTCACACACCGCAAGGGTGGCGAGGAGTACGCGATTTCCCGCAGCGAGCTCGCTGATGCCGTTGGCGGCCTTGAGAGCGTGGAAGGCATCACGCTTGCGAAGGAATTCCTTGAATCTCAGGAATCTGCCCTCGCATGACATCCACCTCGCCGGTAGGGCCCGCTCGCCGAGCGGGCCGCAATGCCGCTCACCTGTTGAATGGCTGGTTTAAAGTCCCGTCCGTCCCAGATGTCCCGGATGTCCTGTCAGCCGCTAACAACCCCACGAAAAATTTTTTAATTTTTTTTAAAAACCCTATTGCACTATGCGCCACATTGTGGTATTATTATGGCGTTTCAAAGACCAGACTAGGCTCACGAAGGGTCTATAAGGTTGGAGAAATGCCCAAACGCGCGGCGGGTGCCGAGCAACTGGGCCAACAAAAACAAGTGGAGAAAGGAAAAGTAGAGAAGGTTCGGACATTCGTGGAAAACGTCATCCGTCTGGGAACGGATCACGCCCACGACCCTAAGAATCGTCAAAGCATTTCTTGGCTCTGCGCCCCAGAGCAAATCTGGGGGATGAAAGGAAACAGAAAAATGAAGAAACTCATGTTTGGAATGGCTGCGGCCCTCGCCCTTTGCGGCATGGCCGACATTGAGTCGAAGAACGTCGTCGGATACACGACAAAGGCGGTGAAGGGCGATATGTATTATCTCGTCTCTGCGCCGTTCCTGTCTGTTGGAGGAAATGCCGAATCTGTTAGTATCGAACAGGTGTTTTCTACTACGGGAATTGACGCGGTCGCATATGATGACATGTATGACTCTGGTGCAGAAATCATGATGCGAGATCCTGATACTGGCGTATACACTTCGTATTTCTATATTAGCGATGCACTTGATGCAGAAGGAACTGAAGTTACGGCTTGGGCAGACGAGGAAGATGGTAATGCTCTTGAAGGGAATGCCATCTTGAAACTTGGACGTGGTTTCTGGCTCCGTACACCGAATTCTATTGGTGCTGATGCCGCAATAACAGTTGCAGGTGAAGTGTCAGAAGTTGAAAAGTTTACAGTCACGTTTGCAGCAGGTTATCAGATTCTTGCAAATCCTTTCCCCGTTGACACTGACTTGAGCAAGGTTGAGACTACGGGATTGACTGCAGTAGCTTATGATGACATGTACGACAGCGGCGCTGAAATCATGGTTCGCGATTTCACCACCGGCGTGTATACTTCATACTTCTACCTTAGCGATGCCCTCAATGAGGATGATGAAGAAGTTACTGGTTGGGCAGACGAAGAAGAAGGCGCGGTTGCTACGGGAAGCGTAATACCTGCGGGTGCTTCCTTCTGGATGAATAGCCCTGCTGCTGGTTCTTTGTCGTTCACGAAATAGTGAAAAGAATTTCCGTTCCATGGTGGAGCGGGATGAAAGGAAAATGAAAATGAAAAAATTGTTAACTGTACTTACCGTAGCGTGTGTGACTGCGTTAGCAGCACATGCTTCTTCAGTGAAATGGTCAATGAACCCTGGTACTGATTACACAGGGTGGAAGGGGTATCTGGTTTCCAATACTTCTTTTGATTCTTTGGCGGCTACATTGGCAACCGTCCTCGCCGCTGATGCTGCACCCAAAACATGGGTTGATGCTGTTAATCCTATTGCAGCCACTGGCGATATCAATACAAGAGGTAAAGCTACTGGAACGATCACAGATGTCGGTGCGGCGTCTACCTACACTCTTGTGGTTTTTGATGGCGATATTGCCACGGGATCAAAGTATGCAGTATTTGACACGTTCAATGTGTCTGATTATGCATATGAGGGTGCTCAGACTCCTAAGACTATGGAGTTCAAGGGCCTGAAGGGTTCTGGAACCCTTGCTGCCGAAACTGGCGGCGGCGATGATCCCGGCCCTGGCCCGGATGATCCTGGCCCGGATAATCCGCCTACCCCCGGTCCTGGCGGTGACGGCGACGTTCCGGAGCCCACTTCTGGCATCCTGCTGATGATCGGCGGCGCCGCTCTCGCTCTCCGTCGTCGTCGCTAGGCGACAACGCGCATAGCGCAAAAAGAAACGACTCGTTGGCC
The DNA here is from genome assembly GCA_017459225.1 of Kiritimatiellia bacterium. Lineage (GTDB taxonomy): Bacteria > Verrucomicrobiota > Kiritimatiellia > RFP12 > UBA1067 > RUG572. Next base: position 801 of record JAFUDL010000242.1, on the reverse strand, counting down.
TCGGCCGGCGGGTCGTTTTTTGTGTGCTTGGGCGCGGGGCTGTTGGGATAGGTGGGATAGTTGCGATTGGTGGGATAGTGATTAGCCGCACTGCATGTGCTCAGAATTATGAGTGGCCGAGAAAGGCACTGGGCTGATGCCATGCTTTGAAAATCATTAAGCAATGGCGGGCATTCGCAGTGTGGCTTCCAATTAAGCTGACTGCTCAGCTGCAACATGTGATACTTCGCGCCTTCAACCAGGCACATGCCATCTTTTGCGGCGAGCTATAGAGACTGCAGCTTTACGGGCCTGAGCCATTATCTGAGAAAGACGTGCATTTAGATCAGCGGAATCCTCTGCTAGATCGAGCATTGAATAGATCGTCTTCTCCCAGGAATCCGCACGAGCTTCTGTGCGTGCGGCATGCATTCTTTCGTGAACTCCTCCATGCTCCTTGAAATTCTTCTCCTGCCACTTTAGCATCTGCGCAAGCAGATAACGCGCTTGGCTAATTAGAACTAGCATCAGGTTGCAGAATATATCTGCAGGGCGTGAATCGAAAATCGGCTTCCACTCTTCCCACGCTGAATGTTCTTTCGCAAATTCTCTTGCGGCAAGATTCTTCCCATCAGTGGAAGACCATGCTAAAAAGTTATGACTCTTGAGATAGTCGAGATAATCCTCCTTTAATTCATCTAGTGTTGCGCGGGCAACGTTCGTGAGCCTAATCTCTGTTTCAATGCTCGTTGCCGCAGCAGAGCTTCCTTCGGCGATATTCTGCTTGCATGATCGCGCCGCTTGGATCATCTGATCGACAGT
>JAFUDL010000241.1 GCA_017459225.1 Kiritimatiellia bacterium | reverse complement strand
GTCAACAAAAGAGGCTCCCGCATAACCAACGACTCCTACATTGTAGTAGTCAAAAGTTGAGTAACCACATACACGACTACGAAGCCGGGATATCATGGCAACCTGACCAATCCACTGGTGTCCGGCCACCAGAAGCGAATGCGCAATCGTTCTAGGCGACGCCCCGTCGCCGGAAGCGATTCTGTCGGCGAGCGCATCCGAGGCGACTTTGCGCATTCCATGTGACGAATCGCCTCCAAAGCCGATGGGAATCGCATAGACATTAGATGTACCACGCGACAGATCGTACCTATGCGAATACGATCCCATCGCGTATGATATTGAGATCGTAAGCTGGGCGACAGCGGATGAGCTTTCCGTAGACTCCGAGGCGATGACTGCATCGTCAAGGTACAATACAGCCTTTGGATAGTTCGCCGAAACGTTCTCAAACGATATCCAGAGAGAGCGGGTGCCCATCTCATCTAGGAAGAAGGATTTCAGGTCGGCAGAGTCAATCTTTAGCGTCACACGCGCCCGATAGAGATTCTTCACCACATCAGACTGAGTAAGAAATTTCTTGGAACCTCCAACTTTGGCCCCATGAAAATAAAGGTTGTCACTGTCAGGCTGTTGTTTCACAACGTTCTCGCCAACATAATGCGCAGCCGCGACGTTCTTTTCCGTCCACGCATTTCGCAATGTGGTCATGCGTGCGTCAAGATATGCAGCAAGTCCGGTTTTCGATAGGCTCTTTACATACTGGCTAGCCACAGTTCCCCCTGCAGCATTGAGAAGTGCCGTACGAGAATAGCCGCTGTCCATTGCGAAGTTTGCCGACGAACGTATTTCAACAGGTTTGAAAGCCGGGTCCATTGCGTATGCGCCTTCAGATGTCGGCAGCCGCACATAAAAATGATCTGTGGCAAGATATGAAACGCCTCCTTCCGTCACAATCCTGCTGTCATGACCCGCAAGGGCGTGCATAGTCTGCACACGCTCCGCAACCTCCGATATCGAACCTGATGCATCCACGCCCATCCAGTCGGCCGCATTGTATTCACTTCCACCCTCCTGAACTCTGAGCGGTATGCGAAAATGTACATTAGGTGCTTCGTTCTCAAACGTCAAAGGCGTATATCTGATTTCTGCATCCGGGAATCCACTAGCCCTCAGAAGGGCAAGAAGAAGAAATGCCTGGTCAAGCTCGTTGCCCTCACGGTCCAGCAGGGTCCGCTCAGGCCCCTTCAGAAATCCAAAGTACGATGCATAGGCAATATTGTTCCGCACGTATCTATAGCATTTCTCGGGATCATTGTCGAGTCCCCTCGCAAGCTCTTTGATACGCGCCCAGGACGGTTCGGGCAAACCATTCTGCAAAGCGAAGTCCATGTTCACCGTGCCGCTTGGCGCAGGAACGGCAAGGAGCGACGGGTTGTCATCCTCGAACTCAATCTGCGGAACGTTTATCTCGCCGACTCTCCACCAGCCGCATTCGTCGCCAGCTACCCTCACAACGGCGACAAGCTGTACTACCAACGCGCAAATGCGCAGTCTCTCACGTAGTTTCATCATACTCTTTAAGCCCGCATCTGTGCGCCACTATGTAGGTGCACACGTTGTCGCCCGTGACGTTGCAGCACGTCTCGAACATGTCGAGCACGGGGTTTATGCCGAGCGCAAGAGCCACCACGAGCGACACCTGCTCTGGCGTGAGGCCCATGTTCTCCAGCACCATGAAGAGCAGGAACACGGACCCTCCCGGCACGCCGCCTGCGCCGATTGACGCGAACATTATCATCATGCACAGCATGGCCACGTCTAGCGCGCCGAGCGAATGGCCGAACATGTTCGCCGCGAGAATCACGAAGACCGGCAGATGCACGCACACGCCGTCCATGTTCACGGTCGCGCCCATCGGCAGAGAGAACGACGATAGCGTGCGGCTCACGCCAAGCTCGTCCATCGTCTTGAACGACAGCGGCAGCGTGGCCGCGCTGGAGCGCGTGACGAACGCGGTGAGAATCGGCTGGCGCAGGCGCAGCAGCACGCGGTACGGGTTCTCCCCGCAGAAGACGGCGATCGAGATCGGATACACCACAAGCACCATCGCCGCCACGCCCGTCATCACGCACACCACGATTCGCGCGTACGGACCGAAGAGAAGCGCGCCGTTCTCGGCGAAGTTCACGAGCGAGAGCGCGGCCACGCCGTACGGGAAGTACGCCACAACGCAGTCGATGAGCTTGAACGATATCTTCTGCGCGCCATCGCACACGTCAAGCAGCGTGGTCACGGCGCGGCGCGTGGCGTCGGTGGTGGAGGAGTTGTCGAGTATCCACCTGGCGGCGAGGCCGAACGCTATCGCGAAGACGATTATCGGCAGGAACTGTCCGCTCGCAAGCGCAGCGAACGGGTTCTGGAAAAGACTCGCCACGAATGCGCCGAACGACGAGCCCGCGCCAGCTCCCCCCGCGGCCAGCGCCTTCGCGCCTTCGATGCCCGCGCCGGCCACCTTCTCGGCGGCCTCCATCTTCGGATTCATCAGATACGCCATCGCAACGCCGAACACGGTGGCGAAGACGGATGTTCCGGTGTACCACGCGAGCACAAGCGCCCCCACCTTCCCGGACCTTCTGATCGGCAGCGACGCCGCACCGAGGATGAGCGAGAAGAGGATCACCGGATACACCACCATCTTCAGCATCGCCACCAGCACGGCGCCGAACGGCGACACGAACGGCACCACCTTCTTCACCGTCTCGGGCGCGCACCAGGCGCTCATCGCAAGGCCCACTGCGGTACCCAGCACAAATCCGGCGAGAATCTTCGCGACAAGCGGAATCTTCTTCATGCCTCAAGCCTCCATGCCATTCACCGCGCAGCGGGAGCGTCGGCGCGCACGATCTCGAAGACGGCAGAGTCGTAGTCGCCGGCAAGGCGCACGGCGATTCCGCGCTCCATCAGCTCGCGTCCTGTGGCGCTCTCGGAAAGATTCGCGTGAAGCCGTGCGCCGCGGTTGATCTCCTTCACCGAATAGCGGGCCTCGGGGTCGAGCCCGCGCAGCTTCAGCGTCTCGGCGCGCTCGCCCTTGATTCTGAGCCCCAGCGCGAAGAGGACTGCGGCGTCCTTCGCCTCGCTCACGTACATGAGCGCGGAAAGCGGCTTCTCGTACGGCGAGACGAGGCGGTAGAGGTCGCCGCGCTGCACCACCGGACGTATCCGCTTGTAGTCCGCGACGGCGGCCTTCGAGAACGCCACCTCCTCGGGCTTGAGGTTCTTCGGGTGGAGCTCGAATCCGAGGCGGCCCGTCATCGCCACGTCGAAGCGGTACTTGAGAGGCGTCTTGCGCTTCGTCTGGTGGTTGGGCGAGTCGGTGACGTGGCAGGCCATGGCGGAGGCGGGATAGAACTGCGAGGCGCCCCACTGGATGAACACGCGGTTGTAGGGATCGGTGCGGTCGCTCGTCCAGAACTCGTCAGCGTACCTGAGCGAGCCGAAGTCCATGTGGCCTCCGCCCGACGCGCAGGCCTGCGTCATGATCTGCGGGCGCTTGGACTGCAGGCGGGCGAGCAGCTCGTAGTAGCCGATGGTGTAGTCGTACCAGAGGTTGGGCTGACGGTCGGCCGGGATGTAGGCGGAGCCGGGATTGTGGATGTTGGCGTTGCAGTCCCACTTCACGAACGCGAGGGAGGGAATTCCCGAATAGACCGTGTCGAGCTGTCTGAAGAGGTCGTCGCGCACCGCAGGATTTGCGAAGTCGAGCACCACCTGCGTCTTGCCGCGCCCGCAGATGAGCGGGCGTCCCTTCTCCCGCAGCACCCAATCGGGATGCGCCTCCACGAGCCAGCTGCTGGTGTTCGCCATCTCGGGCTCCACCCAGATGCCGAACTTGAGCCCGCGCTTCGCCGCCTCGTCGGCGAGGAACCCGAGTCCGCGCGGAAGCTTCGCGGAATTGACGCACCAGTCGCCAAGGCCGGCGGTGGCCTTGTTCACCTCGTCGCGCGCGAACTTGCCGCGTCCAAACCAGCCGTCGTCGAGAACGAACATCTCGCCGCCCATCTCCTTGACGCCGTCCATCATGTCGAGAAGCGTCTGCTCGGTGAAGGAGAAGTACGAACCCTCCCAGCTGTTGAGCAGCACTGAGTGGAGCACGTCGCCGTGCGGCATCAGGTGCCTGCGCGCCCAGCGGTGGTACTGGCGCGAGACTTCGCCGCGGCCCTTCTCTGACCACACGAGGACGGCCTTCGGGGTGGTGAACGTCACGCCTGGGTCGAGCGTGTACGGACCGCTCGTCATGTCGACGCCGGCGAAGACGTCGATGCGCCTGCCGTTGAAGTTGCGGCGCACGCGCTTGCAAGAGGTGCCGGTCCATTCAAGCGCCACGCCCAGCACCTTGCCGCTCTCCTCGTCCACGCCGTCGCCGAACGACACCATCATCGCCGGGTTCGACTCCCATGCGTCGCGCGTGCCTGCGCACGAGGCGTAGTACGCGAACTGTCCGCTCTTCACCTCCGTCTCGCAGAGACCAGCCTCGCAGTTGCCCTGTCCGGAAAGGGTGAGCACGCCGACCCTGTCGGCCTTCACCGGCACCTGCGCCGCGAAGCTGTCGGCCCGCATCAGCCGCACTGGTCCCTTCTCGTTGTGGCGGATCTCCACCCATGTCTCCACCGCGCCGCAGTCGTTCCACGACTTCACGTAGCGCGTCACCTCGAAGGGGTACACTTCGTCCTTCAGGCGAATGACGGTCGTCTTTGACGCGCCGTCGTCCTTCGTCTCGCGCCCCTTCTCCGCGAGGCGCAGCGTCACCGCGCCGTCGGCGTGGATCGCCTGCAGGCCAGCGTGCTTCACGATAGCCTCGTAGTAGCTCCCCGTGGGCTGGCCGAAGACGAGATACTCGCGCTCGGCGAACGAACGCGCCGTCATGCTCTCCGCCGGCGCCGCAGACGCGCCCGCCGCGAGAACCGCCGCAAACGCCAAAATCGCATGTCTTCTCATTTCATCTCTCCGTCGTTGATGTGCTCCGGCCCGTCAAAGGCCAGCGGAATCAGTATATCAAATCCCGATTCTCCAATCCAGCGCATTTAGATGTTCAGGCGGGGCCGCACATTGGCCATCTGCCTCATGACATAGGTTCGCTTCGGGAATGCGGACCTGAAATTTTGCATAGCGCGCCGTGCGTTTTTTTGATATACTCATAGCAGTCAAACCACAAGAGGATTCTTCATGGAAACGGTTGCTGAAGTTCTAAACGACACTACGTCGAAGATCGCCAAGAGTTTCGACGCTCTCAAGGCGCAGTTTGCAGGGCTGCGCACGGGCAAGGCGTCGCCCGCGCTCGTGGACGGAATAAAGGTGGACTACTATGGCTCGCCCATGCCGATCAAGGGCCTCGCCACAATCTCCACGCCCGAGCCGCGCCAGATCAAGATCACGCCGTTCGATCCCATGGTGCTTCCCGAGATGAACAAGGCCATCCTCGCCGCCAACCTCGGCGTTACGCCGCAGACCGATGGCAAGGTGCTGCGCATCACGATCCCGGAGCTCAACGAGGAGCGCCGCAAGGAGATCGTGAAGCTCGCGAAGAAGCAGGCTGAGGACCAGAAGATCGCCATGCGCAACGTGCGCCGCGACGCGAACGACGCGCTCAAGAAGCTCGAGAAGGACAAGAAGATTTCAGAGGACGACCTCAAGCTGGGCCTGGACAAGGTCCAGAAGGCGACTGACGACGGCATCGCGAAGATCGACGCCGAGCTCAAGGCCAAGGAGGCCGAGGTGATGGCCGTCTGACAAGACGCGCCTAACGCATTCTAAACGGCTAACGGATTGGAGAACGACATGTCCGAAGAAGTTGAAATGACCCCCATCAGCCCCGAAGAAGGCGGCAATCTTCCGCCCAAGGTGTCACCGTTCGGCGCAGTGCCAACGCCCGCCCCCGCGCCAACCCCGGCGCCTGCGCCTTCCCCCGCGCCTGCACCGGCATCCAACGCGGCGGCATCTCCAACGGCAGGCGTCTCCACGATCAAGCTCAAGCCCGTCATCCGCAAGCCGATGATCCACAAGCCCACGATCGGCGGAGCGAAGCCGGCCATGCCGACCTTGGCTTCTGCAGCCGCGCCAACTGCGGCAGAAGCGCCTGCGGCGCCGAAGAAGGCAACACAGAATCTCAAGTCAGTGACGGGTCCCATCCCCGCGCAGGCCACGCTCCGCAAGACGGGCATCATCGCCGAAGGCATCATCACGCCCGCGCAGCAGCAGGCGGCGAAGTCCAAGACATCCCGCATCTCGCTAGAGTCAGCAATCGGCGTGGCGCCAGCCAAGGAAGGCCCCGCTCCGCTTAAGACAATCCGTCTGCGCCGCCCGACCGATCTCAAGCCGCCGACCGCCGGAGCAGAGCCCGCGCATCATGCGGCCCCCGCTCCCCTTCCCGCGGCGGCAGCTCCCGCCGAAGACGCAGAGGCGAGCGAGACGCAGAAGAAGACTCTCAAGCTGCATCGCCCCGGCATCGGCATCAAGAAGCCGACGCTCGGCCTCCACAAGCCCGAGACGCCCGCCGCCCAGCAGCCCGCCGAAGTGCAGGACATTCCGGATATCCCTGCTGGAGACGTCGCCCCGCTGATGCCGGTCTCGAACAAGGAGCAGTGCGCAGGCGTGCCCAAGTGGGTGGCAACGCTCTCGTTCATCGTCACCTTCGCGGCGCTGCTCGCCGTCGGTGCGCTGGTCTACTACTTCTATCTTGAGGGATGCGGACCTGACGCCGGCGCGAACGCGATGCCTTTCATCACAACCGGTGCATAAGGGCGACGCTCCATGCGTCGGTTTCTGGCACTATCACGTTCGGCCGCGCTTGAAGCGCTGGCCGAACCTCTTTCTGCGATTCTCTTCCTCGCGGCGCTTCTCACCGTGCACCTTGCGCCGGTGTTCCACTACCACCAGTTCGGCGAGGCGGGACGGCTTGCGCGCGAATGCGGATTCTCCGCGCTTCTCGTG
>JAFUDL010000240.1 GCA_017459225.1 Kiritimatiellia bacterium | reverse complement strand
CGGAGGTGTTGAGGCGCCCAAAGCTGACCAGCGCGCCGGTTTCGGTGGCGTCCATGCACAGCGACATCGCGGCAGACCATGCGCCGTGCAGAACGGACGGTTTCTCGAACTGCCCCCACACGTTGCCGGGATGGTGCGCCGTGCCGGGACCGTCTGGACCGTCTACCGCCTTTGCATTTGCGTCAGTGCTGCTGGTCTGGTCGCGCGTCAGGCCCGACCCCTCGCCGGCGATGAACACCTTCGTGCCGCCGGAGAAGTCGTGGCGGAAGTAGTACTCGTCGATCGCGGCGGCGCTTACGAACGTGCACGTGAACACGTCGCTGCGGGCGTATCCGCTCTTGACCGCCATCGCCTTCACTGTCGTCGTCTTCGTGATCGCGATCGGTCCGGTGTAGAGCGTGGAGGATTCGGAGGGCGTGGTGCCGTCGAGCGTGTAGTAGATGGAGGCTCCGCTCGTCGAACAGACGAGCGTTACGTTCGTGGACGTCTCGAACTCCCCCGGCGTCGCGCTCGTCGGCGTGGCGGCCTGCGGCAGGTCGTCCTCCTCCATCGTGATGTCATTGCCGTATGAGTTGCTGTTGGAAGCCCTGTCGTAATAAGAGCCTGTGTAATTGTTTCCACTCTTGACCGGGTCATCTCCAACCGTCCGGGAAACTCTGACGGACCGCGCGCCGGTGCTCGTGTAGCCCGACTTCGTCGCATTCACAATGTAGCTGCGATAGATTGATGTCGAGTATGTGGGTGGCAGAATGAGCGCATAGACGCCGCGCTCGTCGCTCGTCGCCGTGGCGTATGTGCTGTTGTTGTATCTCGCTGTGACTGCCGCGCCGGAGATGGCATTGCCGCTCTGGTCGAGGACGCGTCCGCTCGCGATGACGGAATACTTCGTGGCGTTCGTAAAGATGTTGAAAACTGTAGCGTGGATGTTCGTGTAGTTGTAGCCGCTCGGGTTGATAATGGCGCCGGTGTCGGCGTCGGAAGGCGTGTACCAGGCGTCGTCAGACCCGCTCCAGCCGAAGTTCAGATGGATGTAGAGCTGGCCGTTGTAGTAGCCGTAGCCGTCCGTCAAGATGGCATGCCCTGCGTCCGACGTCGAGCTGCCTGTCGGCTTGCCCAGTATGCCCAAGATGACCGGCAGCTTGGCGTCAAGGCTGGGGATGATGTTTTTCTTCAACGTGTCGCCCTTGATGCCTTCGTCTTCGAGGTCGGCGATTGCGTTTGAATATCCGAACGTGTTCACGAGGCTGTCGCCCACATATAGGCTGCTCGTGCCGCTGCCGCCCGATTTGTAGCTCATGCAGAGCGAGATGCCGACGTCTGATGTCAGCTTCGCTATGCCGATGACGTTGTTCCAGTCATACGTCACCTTTGAAGGTTCATAGGGCATGTGCGCCCAGTCGTACGTGCCGCCCTGCATGGTGAGGTCCACGGCCACGTTGTTGGTCTTGCAGGTGAACGTCTTCGCGGTCACGGCGGTCTTCGGCCACTCGAAATACCGCATCGCCTGCGCCTGCGCCGTCGCCACGCATCCGCACGGCCAGTTCTTCGGCGTGTAGTTGTTGTAGTAGTTGTGGGTGTAGCCGTTTCCCGACCTCGCCGTCTGCTGCCCCCACTTCGACTGCACGAAAGCAGGCACGCGCAGGTCGGGCGGGGCGGAGGTCATCTTCGACTGAAGCCTTGGCACGCCGCTCCTGCCGGCGGTAATGAGACGCGACCATTCGGAGACATGCGTGGCGGCATCTGCGGCCGCAGCGGAGAGCCTTGGCGTGCCGGATCCGCCCGCGTTCGTACCATCGATCGCGGCCGTTCTCGCCGCCACGTCGCCAGTCAGAAGCGCCCACATCGGACTGTTTTCGTCCGCATCAAACGCGCCTGTTCTTGAATAGCCGAGGATTGGCGTGAGTCCCGTGTCGCCGGAAGTGACCACGTAGCCGCCGCCCTTCAGGCTCACCACGTGGAACTCGCCCCGGCCGTCGCGGCCCTGGTACGTCGCAACCGATTCAGGCTCTGCCGCGATCTCATCGCCAAGCGCCTCGCGCAGACGCACCCATCCCGCGACTGCGCCCTTCGCGTCATCACCTGTCACGCCCGCGCCGAACGCAGACAACGCTACAAGCGCCATCATTGCAGTCGTCGCGAACGATGTCAGAGCTCTCTTCATTTTGCGTTTCAAATTCTCTCTACTTGAAAATGACGGTAAATCCACCTTTCGTGATGTCGTAGCCGATGCCTTCCTCCGCGAGCGTACAGCCGGTCTTGATCTACCTTTACCGGGTCGGTTAGAAATATCCGCCCTTGTCGATGATCTCGCTGATCGTGTCGCCCTGGTGCACCCACGAGAAGATGTCCACCTCGTTGCGTTCGATCCCCTCGGCGCGCAGCAGCACGTCGTAGGCGATTTCGCGCGGGATGCACAGGACGCCGTCGATGTCGCCGAAGATGATGTCGCCGGGGCGAACCGTCACCTTGCCGATCCTTACGGGCACCTGGTAGTGCGTGATCATGCAGCGTCCGAGTGAGCCGTTGGACACGCGGTACTTGTAGAACACGGGGAAGTTCTGCTCCAGGATCTGCTTCGTGTCGCGGATGCCGCCGGCGATCACCGCGCCGCGGATGCCCTTCGTGATGGCGGTGGCGGTCATCACGCCGCCCCAGAGGCTGGCCTCCACGTCCTCGGAGGTGTCCCACACAACCACGCCGTCCGGCTTGAAGTCGTCCAGCATCTGCGCGCGGAACGTCATCTCGCCCTCGATCATCACGTTCGGGGCGCTCTTCACGGTGAACGCCTCGCCGCAGACGGTCATCTCGTCGCGGAGCGGCATGATGTCATGCGGAAGGTTCTGGTCGAGAAGCGTCAGTTCCCGCATCACGTCGTTGACGCATCCGGTGTAGAGCTTCTCGTAGCGTTCGCACAGCTCCTTCAGCGGAACAGGGAACTCGTTCGTGGGGATGTGCTGACGCTTCGCGATCAGTCTGTCGAGTTTCATCAGGCCGGCTTCCTTGGCCTTGGTACGCATGTTTGCTAGAGATGGCATGGTGTTTCTCTTGGTTCGTGGTTCGGGGTTCGGGGCGCGGGAGGATCAGCCGGGGAGACAGAGTGCGCCGTCAACTCTGATCGTCGCGCCGGTGATGTAGCGCCCAGCATCGGATGCGAGCAGCAGCGCGGCACCGGCAGCGTCCTCGGGCATCGCGTAATCGTGCATGGGGATCGCCGCGGTCACCTTCGGACCGTACACCGGGTCGGCCAGGCATTCCTTGTTACGGTCGGTGTAGAACACGCCTGGGCTGATGTTGTTGACCGTGATCCCCTCCGCCGCGATCTGCCGGCCGATTCCGCGCACGAGGTTCTCCTGCGCGGACTTCGAGGCGGCATACACGCACATTTCGGGGTGAGGACGCAGCTCGTTCACGGAGCCGACGACGATGAGCCGCCCCCACTTCTGCGCCTTCATCTTCGGGTAGCACCTCTGGAACATGCGCAGCGTGGCGAAGAAGTTCACCTGCATCTCCTTCTGCGCCTCGTCCAGCGGGAACTCGCTCCAGGGAATCTTCGCCTGGATGGATGCGTTCGCCACGAGGATGTCGGGGAGCGTCCCCTCCCTCTCGAGGTTGTCGAACCAGGCGTCGATCGCGCCGGGGTCCGCGAGGTCGCACACCTTCGTGTTGTGGCGGATCACCTTCGCGCCGTACTCCTCGAACGCGTCGCCGATGGCCTTGCCAATACCGCGCGTGGAACCGGTCACAAGGGCGATCTTGCCCGTCAGGTCAAACTTTTCCTTCAGCATCTGACTCCCCTTTCCATCAACTCCAGCGGCGGTCGTTCGACCACTCGCGGTCCCATTCCTTCGTCGGCGCCCACGGTGGCGGGAAGTCGGCGCAGGCCTGCTTTTTGATAAGCTTCTCGTTCAGCTCGTCGATGCCGAGACCGGGCTTCGACGGCACCTTGATGAAGCCGCCCTTGTACGAGAGCGCGGGCTTCACGAGGTCTCCCCACCAAGGCACGTCCACGCTGTGGAGCTCAAGCGCCATGAAATTGCGCGTGGCGGCCGCCACGTGCACCGCCGCGAGGCAGGCGATAGGCGACTCGGCCATGTGGAGGTTCATCTGCACGCCGTAGTCTTCGGCCATGTCGCCGACCTTCTTCGTCTCGGCGATGCCGCCCGCCGTCAGGAGGTCGGGATGCACCACGGCCAGCGCGCCGGATTCCAGGAGCGGCTTGAAGTCCTCCTTGAGGTAGATGTCCTCGCCCGTCCCGAGCGGCGTGGTGGTGGCGGCGTGGAGCTGCTTCCACTGCTCCGTGTTACGCCACGGCAGGACGTCCTCCGCCCACGAGAGGTGGTACTTCTCGAGACGGCGCAGAAGCTGCACGCAGTCCTCGTAGGGGATGTGCCCGAGGTGGTCGATGGCGATGGGAACCTCCCAACCGATCACATCCCGCACGTCGGCCATGTACTTCTCGAGGTAGTCGAGCCCCTTCTCGGTGATGTGGATGCCGGTGTGCCCGTGCGCCGTGGTGAAGAGCTCGAACGCCTCGCCGCGCATCGAGCGCGGGTCGATGGAGCCGTGCGGCGTCTGGACGACGTGCTTCATCTTCTTCATGTAGCCGAGGTAGCCGAGCGGCGCGACGAGCGCGTCCTTGACGTTCATCAGGAGCTCGATGCCGAGGTCCATCTTGAGGAACGTGAAGCCCATCTCCATGCGCGCCTTGAGGGCCGCGCCCATGTCGCG
>JAFUDL010000239.1 GCA_017459225.1 Kiritimatiellia bacterium | reverse complement strand
TGTTCTTCATCTCTTTCGTTCTTCTCTTCCGGCGCCGTTCTATTCGCGCGATGGCTTAAGGTACAGCGCGGCGTTGGTTATCACCCAGGCTTTTTCCAGCGACATGCGCTTGTACTCATGGCCCGCCCCCCAGGTGTCGGTGTAAATAATCTCCTTCGTCTTGTCGTTGTAGCCTATGATCAGCCGCATATGACCACCCTTCGCCTGCGGAATGTCCGGTTCCGGGTATATTCCCAGCGTGACGGCCCAGAGAATTGGCACTCCAATGTTCACCTGGTCGTGCAGCGCCTTCTGGAAGGCGCGGAACCTGGGGCTCTTGAGCTTCATCGCGCGCATCACCTCCGCGTCCATCGCCTCGCGCGCCGCGTTGGCGTCTATCGCGTGCCCGCGCATGTATGCGCTTCTGGGCAGCTCGGGCTTCTTCATCTTCTTCGCGGCCTTGTTGTAGTTCTCGATCTCCTTGAGGAACTGGTCCACCCTGCCGGAGACGTCCTTGTTCAGGTCGCCGTACACCACGTAGGCGGAAAGGCCGTGGCGCCGGCCGATGTTGCGCACGGTCTCGTACATGGCAGCGCCCGAAGTGCCTTCTTCTGCGCTTGATCCCGCAGATGCGCCAAGCTCGTGCTCGTCGACGTTCTGGCCATAGTAGCGCAGCACGCGTTCGCTCGCTGCCACTGCGCAGTATCCCTTCTGGCCCTGGTCCACCATGGGGATGCCTGAGATGTACACGTCGCCGCTCTTCGCATTGGCGATTCCGTCAGCACCATCGGCCGTGACCTTGACCACGTTCTTCTTGATCGCGCCACGCCGCGTGTCCTTCTTCTCGGCAAGAGCCTCCTTGACCGCGGCTGCGCCGCCGGAGGAGTTGACGAGCGTAAGGCGCACGAAGTCGACGTCCACTCCGCCAGATGTCTTCTTGTAGCGCCAGGTGAGCTGTGCGGCGGCGGGCTCGCGCGCCTTCCAGATCATCGTCTTCTGCTTCACGCCACCGCCCTTGCTTTCAGTTGTGGGCTGCGGGGGCTTTGCATCTTCGTCGGTGAGCTTCTGGCGAACGGTCTTGAGAATGTCGATGAGATCTGTCTGCGAAAGCTCCCTCGATGCATCTCCCTTGTTGTAGAGCGAAAGCTCCAGGCGCGCCACCCCTTCATCCGAGAACCAGATCCTCGTCTCGTACACCTCGATGCCGTGGTACTTGACGTTGCCCTCGCGTATGGCGTTCGCCGAGTCCTTCCTGCTCTCCTCGAGAAACTTGAAATAGTTCTTCTTGTGGGCCTTCACGAAGTCCTCGCCCTTCTGCTTCCAAGTCTCCGCCTTGTCGAAGTCCACGCCGATGTCGTAGACCTCTTCCGCAAGCGGAATGCGCACTCGCATCTGCCCGAACAACGCGCCCGCAAGAGCGAGCACAAGGAAAATGACCGTACTTCTCATTTCATTGCCGCCTTTCCTGAATCTTCATCACTTGAGGCCAAGCGCATCCTTCACGGCGCCACCAAAAGCCTCGGCCATGGAGGCCATTCCGAGATCGTTCGGATGACAGCCGTCAACCGTGCCCTCCATGTCGCCAGGGTACATGCGCGTCTTGGGCAGATAGACGAGATTCTTCCAGCCCTCCTTCACGAGCTTCTCGTAGAGGGAGCGCATGTAGAGGTCCTTGGCGTTCGGCGCGCCGCAGTACACGTCGCACTGCTCGGCCATGACGATCGGCACGTCAGGACGCTTCGCGCGCAGGTTGCGGATGAAGGGTTCGTAGTTCTCCTCCACATTGCGCCCACGACGGTTCTGTCCATTCACAGAACCCATGTTCCAGAGGCAGTCCAGCACATAGCAGCTTGCATCGATGCGCGCGAGGTGCTCGCTCATCTCGAACTCCATCACTCCCGAGCCGGAGAAGCCAAGCCCCACCACCGGCACGTCGAGGTCGCGCCCCACGCGGTTCACGAATGCGAGGCCCGGACGCGAACAGCACCCACCATGCGTGATCGACGTTCCGTAGAACACCACCGGCTTGTTCACGCCGCTCTTGCGCGGACCGAGCGCCTCCACCTTTGCGTTCTTGTCCACTCCCAGCGAGAAGCTTTTCACGCCGTTGTAGAGCGGCAGATTCACGAGACACGCGTCGCCGGGTTTCCAGGGAATGGACATCGTGGCGCCCTTGATGTTGGTGATGCGTCCCGTCTTCACGTAGAACCAGCGTCCGGCCTTCTCGTCGAAACGATACACGTCGATGCCGCTCACGCCGGTGGAAGGCATGTGGTCCATCGAAAGGTTGTTGTTGTAGGGCGTCCACTTGAAGGCGAGATGGCGCGAGTCGGTGCGAAAGCGGAAGAGCATTCCGGATGTGTGATGCTTCATAGACCTCACGCCGCCGTTCACCTTGGCGGTCACGTTTGAAGGCAGACGGTCGTAATAGTGCTCCACGTCGTCGAAGGCTCGGCCTTCGATCGGCAGAAACTTGCCGTCGATCCACTTCACGCCCTTTCCGTCCACGACGGCGTTCTGCTGCGCCATCCTGGGATCCCACTTCGCGATATCGCTCTGCTGTGCCGCCGCGGCGAACGCCGCCGCGCATATTCCAACCATTACCGCCAGCGCTGTGAATGCATTGCCTTTGTTCATCTAATTGCTCCTCTGCTTTTATCCTAAGGTGAAAAACTTTTATATTATACCATATTTGGCGGATGATTGGGCAAAAAGCCTGCTCAATCTCGCCTAATGGCAGAAGCCGCGTCCTGAAGG
>JAFUDL010000238.1 GCA_017459225.1 Kiritimatiellia bacterium | reverse complement strand
GCTTGTTCAGGAACTCGTTCTTCGCCGTGTCGTCGCAGCCGAACACCACCTTGTCGCCCCATCTGCAGAAGTCGCCGATCACCTTCAGGTAGTTCGAGCGCGGACGTATCCCTGCCGAATTTTTCGCGCTCATCGTCGCCGGGAAACGCCAGAACGTGCCGTGCATCGTCATCAGGTAGTCGTTCCCCTCGCCTATCTCGCGGATGCGCGGCCATTCAGTGTTCCACCCATGCGCGCCGTCGTAGCTGTGGCTGCCCTTCGGCAGACGGAACTTGTGCCATTTGCCGCCGTCGAGCACCATGAGAATCACGCTCTTGTAGTCCCATCCCACCGACCACAGCGGATCGCGCGCTGGATCGGACGCGCCGCAGATGCCGCCCTTCGAGGTGACGTCAGTGAACTGGTTGCGGAGAACTACATGCCAGTTCTTCTTGCCAGGCCTGCCGTTCCATTCGGCGAGCACTCCGCTCGTGGTGGCGGGGTTTTTCTTTGCGGACTCAGAATACTCGCCGTTGTTCGCGTAAACAAACCGCCCCTGCCCAACATATGCGCCCTTGCCGTGGTATCCGGGCAGAAGAGAGCCAGCGAGGTTTCCCTTCTGAAGATTGCCGTCGCGAAAGAGCTCCGTCACCGCGAGAGTGTTCACGTCAACCTCGTAGAAACCCTCCTCCATCGTGGCCATGTACACCTTGCGCGCAGGGTCGAAGAGATGGCGCGTGGTGGCGGTGAGGCGTCCGTAGAGGTTGGGGGAACCGTCGGGGTTCTTCGCCTTGATCGCACGCACGTTTCCCTTCTCGTCAATTGCGTATGGGCCCATGAAGAGCTGACGCGATTCGCGATGCACGAAACGGTTTGCGTGAGTGCCGCCGATCGACTCTTCGCGGACGACGCGCGTCATGTCCGGCCTGATCTCGTAGAGCTTGTCCGTAGATCCTTCCGGCCTGTGCGGCGCGTACGACATCGTCCACAGACTTCCCGCCCACGGCACCACCGCCCCCGTGCCGCACTCGCCTTCGCGGTTGTAGGTGTGAAGGTTCGGATTCACTCCTGAAATAAACGCTGCGGCAAGAAGCGACGGGACTATGGTCATCTCAGTCTCCTTTCTCGGCAGGCGCGGGGGCGTCGGTCTGCCATGCGATGAAGTTGAAGAAGATCGAATAACGCGTGCGGCCGTCGGGACGATCCTCACTTTCCCAGAGCGACCAGTACGGCGCCCAGTTGCGCTCGATGCCTTCGACGTGGCGCACCGGCATCAGCTCTAGCATGCGGCGGCGAGTGCGTCCGTTCACAGTCTCCGAGCTGTAGAACGGCCATATCCGCATGTAGTCGTCCACAAGCTCGCCCTTTCTCCAGCGCCTCTCGCGCGTGAAGAACGGGAAGAAGTTGAAGCGTTTCTCGAGCGTGTTCTTCGTCTCAAGGTCAGTGCTTTCCACGAGCTGCCAGCCAAATCGCCACGTGCGCTCCTCGACGGGACCCTTGAGCCGCTCCGCCGCACCCTTCGCGCCTGAAGAGCCCGCGTACGAATAGCCGCGCACCTGCTCCCAGATCGGCCACACCGAGATTCTGTCGCGCTCGCTTGAGCGCAGCACCTCCACGAGCGGCCATGGCAGGCGCCACCGCACTGCGGCGTCGGTCTTCGCGTACGAGAAGAACGGCGGCAGCACCATGGTCTGCGACTCGCGCGCGCGGCGCACTTCGCCGTAGAACGGCAGCAGCCACCATGAGTATCCAGCGCCGGAGGTGTCGCGGTCCTCATCGTACTTCGCCCACGTCACGATCGGCCACAGCGCGTAGCCGTGGCGGCTTTCGCGCTGACGCGCCGTTCCCCAGAATGGCCATATCCCGAGGCCTTCGCGCGGGGCGTCGCGCCAGGTGATGAACGGCCACAGCACGGCGTGGCTGCGCACGCCCTTCACGGTGTACGTGTGCCAGATGGGCCAGAGAATGAACGACCAGTCGTCCATCAGGAGAAAATGCGGATGATTGCCATAGAACGGGAAGAAGCCCCAGTAGCCGTCATCCGCACGGTCAGCGCCTGAGAACCAGAACGGAAACACGTTGAAGCTCCATGTTGGATCGTTCGCGCGCGAGTCGCCGTACGCGATCAGCGCGCGCCACCACGAGGCATCCGCGTGGTCATGGAGCGTGAAGAGGGGCCAGAGGGCATCGTAGACGTGCGTGCGGCCAGCGTCGTCGCTGATCTGCGAGTAGAAGGGACGCACCGCCCAGAACGTGGCGCCGCCCGGCTCCACTCGGCGGTACTCGAAGAACGGACCAACGTGCCAGTTTGAGACAAGGCTCTTTCCGCCACGCCGAATGCGTTCGGCCTCGCCGTCCGAAGCAAGCAGCGCATGCGCCGCGGCAATGCAGAAGACGAACGCCGGCAGCGCGCGGAGCATTTTTAAGCGAGACTTTGCCATTGTCTACCTCCGCAGCAGACGATATCCCCAGTAGCCGAGAATCTCCTTGAAGGTGAGAGATCTTATGCACATGCAGTCGGGGGAGGGGAAGATGTCCGTGAACTGGAATGGGCGCTTGCACACGAGTCCGTCGTAGTCCGCCGCCGCAGGCACTATCTCGATCGGCGCCTCGCCCTCGCCGCATATCTTCGCGAACGCGCGCTCGAACATCAGCACGGCGCGCCGCATGTGCATCGCGCTCGTTACGAGCAGTATACGCCTCGCCCCGCCGGGCTTATCCTCGGTCTTCACGTTCGCCTTCAGCCATTCGGCCACGTACTTCGCGTTTTCCTCCGTGTTGCGCGCCTCGTTCTCCAGCACGATCGCGCTCTCAGGAATGCCGAAGTCGCGCAGGAGAGGATAAGACGCGTCTGCCTCGCCTGTGCCGGAAGTTATCACAACCGGCGCCTTGCCCGCCTTCCAGAGTCGCGCCGCATGCCACACGCGGTCAGCGCCCAGATGCATTTCGGCATATACGAGCGTGTTCGTGTTCGCGCCCATTCCACCGCCCAGCACCACTATCGCGTCGGCCTTCGGCATGTCCTCCGCACGCTGCGGCGGATACATCTCCTCAAGCGACGTCTTCAAATCTGGACACGTAAATCCAAAACTCCAGAAGGTGAACCACACGAGAGCTGCAGTTGCGAACGAAAGCCCCGTACGCCGCCACCGCCTCCAGCCGAAGAGCACCGCAGCAAGAAGCATCATCAGCCCCACTGACATCGGGTTCATAAGCCCGAAGACGATCTTGTTTATGTAGTAGAACATGCTTTAGAAGGATTTGTCATTTAGCTGGTGCAGGAGCAGGCTTCTTCGCTGCAGCGGCAGGCGCAGGAACGGACTTCTTCTCTGCGGGCGCAGGAGCAGGAACAGGTTTCTTCTCCGCAGCGGCAGGCGCAGGAGCGGACTTCTTCTCTGCGGGCGCAGGAGCGGGAACAGGTTTCTTCTCCGCAGCGGCAGGCGCAGGAGCGGACTTCTTCTCTGCGGGCGCAGGAGCGGGCTTGTTCTCCACGACCAATGCAAATGCCTCCAAAGGATTGTCGAGGTTCTTAACTCGCTCAATTCTTGGCTTTACGCCCTTCACCTGCGGCAGCCATTCGTCAACAAGCGGAGCAGGCACGAAAGGATTGTTGGCCTCGATGTAGACCGTCAGTTCGCCGCCGCGCTTGCCGAAGGCCGTGAGATCGTTCGAAGCGGAAAGCTGAGCCGCGCTTTCGCGTGCGGCGAGAAGTTCGGTGGGAGAGACGTTGTGGCCCATCTCGTTCTCGCCGAAGAACCACGCGACGCGCCATGGCATATAATTGATGTACGGCGAAAGGTCCACGTTGAGCGGCACGGCGTATACGCGCGTGCGCAGATTTGTGCTGACGGTCTGTGCGGTGAGAAGCTCATGCCACATCGAGCGCACCTTCTCCGTCTTGTACGAACGCTGGAACACGGGATCGATCTGCGCGGCGTAGCCAAAGAAATCGGACTCGCCCACTCTCTTCTCCTTGCCGTTGAGCACCTGACGGGCGGCATAGAGCATCGCCTCGCACTGCACAGCCTTGAGCACGCGATGGCCGGATATCTCGCTGATGTTGCGCGCCACGTTGAACTCGTACACAAGCGCGTCCCAGAAGTTTGCGGCGGGGTTTACGAGAATCATCGAGTCGACGTCCTCTGGATGGCGCTCGGCGAGAATCAGCCCCTGCGCGCCGCCGGTCTCGCGTCCGTAGAAATATGTCTTGTCGGGCGCACGGCCGTAGCGCGCCCTCACGAGTTCGCGCCCGCCGGCGATGGCGAGGTGCAGCGCCTCCTGCGCGAACACCTGGCGCTGGCCGGGACGCTTCACGCCGGACTTGAGTCCGCTCGGCGATCCGTCGCGGTTTCTCGCTCCGTTCATGCCGCCGTCGCAGCTGATCACCGCCGTGCCGTCCTTCGCGAAGAGCGTTGCGTCCTTTGGAATTTCTCCACCAGGGCCATCGCACCCCAGCAGCAGCACGCGTCCGTTCCATTTTTGCGGCAGCACCGCCTCGCACATGACAGTCACGTAGTCATGCGATGCGGGCATGCGGTAGTTCACCTGCGTACAGGCTCCCACTCCCTCGAAGCGTCCACGCAGTGTGCCGTTCTTGAACGTGCGGTCTATCACATCCACCACGCGTCCATCGCCGAGATTGGCGCTTCTCACCCAGCTACGCGAGCCGACGTAGTCGGTATAGAGGTCTGATGTAGTGTCCCAGATGAGCGTGCATCCCGCGCTGAAAAGCAGTGCCAGCGCGGCGATGGACGGCAGAAAAGTCTTGTTCCTGTTGAATTTCATGCGCAAGAGTATATCATTTCCGCCGCAATATGGCAAATCGTCATGAAGCCCAGTCGGCATTGTACTGCGCCGACTTCGCCGTATTGCCCTGCGGATCTATCACGCCCACGAAGGAGACTGCGTTGCCGCTGTTGCCAAGACCGGAGTTCTGCTTGAATATGAGCAGGTAGTTGCGGTAGTGCGTCTTGTCGAGCGTGGGGCAGCGCGGATGGTTCTCGAAGAACTTGGTGGACGCTGCGCAGTCCCGCCCGAGCCCGAAGACGTAGAGTTTGCAGCAGATGCCCTTCGCGTAGTATGTGGCGGGATTGTTCGGGTCGAGCCCGCTGACGTTGTACGTGGTGGCATAGTCGAGGCCGAGGTCGCGGTAGATGGTCTCGCTGGCGGCGGGATTCAGCACGGCGACGGCCGAGCCGTTCGTGAGCACCACGGGATAGCACGCCGAGAGGTCTGGACGCATTCCGGGGCCGCCACCCGTCGAATGCAGGCCCATCTGCGTATAGTATTTGCTGGAGTTCCAGTTGAGCGTGGAGGCCTGCATGTTCGAGTAGTTGTGGCGCGAGACGATGCTCACGCCAGCGTCCTTGAGGGCAGTCACGTCGGCGGCCGCGAGATAGTACATGCAGAGCTTCGCCGGGGTGGTGGCGCCGCGCGACGTCGTGGCCTTAGCGAGCGTCTCTAGACCCACGTTACCTTCATGCGCCTCCGCGATCGCCGCGACGGCGCCAGTTCCAACGCCGCCCGCGTTCGTAACCTCTCCAGTTCTCTTGACGCCGCAGTAGATGCCCGGCACAACTCCGCCTGCGCCGTCGTACCAGTTCTCCGCCACCTTGTACGAGCCTTCCGCGCCCGTGGCGTCGCCGCCTCCCTCCGCGCAGTCGATGAGCGACTCGGCATAGGCGAACATTCCGGTCGTCTTCTCGCCGTCCTTCATCGCGAGCTCCGTGTTGATGGTGCGCGCTATGTTCTTGATGTTCGCCACGTTCGTCTTGCGCGCGGCGTCCTTCCTGAAGTCGGTGAACTTGCCGATCGCGATCACCGATATGATGGCCACGATTCCCACCACCAGCACAAGTTCGATGAGGGTGAAGCCGCTCTTGATGGTTCTGTTCATTGACGCTCCTTGTCTTGATTCTTCAACGATTAAACGCGCCAGGCATGGACAAGGTTCATGGACATGAAATGTGCAGGCAGTCAGCAAGAAACGCGGGAATGCCATTGACGCGCCAAAGGCATTCCCGCATTTCTCATTTGCGCATTTTCAGACTGAGGTAATTGCAAAACCTCCAAAAACATCTCACGCCAAGTTCGCAAAGTACGCGAAGTTCTGTTTCATGGATGACTTTGCGAACTTAGCGGACTTTGCGTGAAACTAAAAAGCAGGTTTTGCAACTGGCTCAGACTGCTTATTTGCGCAAGGCCGCCTGGGCCGCCGCAAGGCGCGCGATCGGCACGCGGAACGGCGAGCAGCTGACGTAGTTCAAGCCTATCCTGTGGCAGAACTCGACGCTCGACGGATCACCGCCGTGTTCGCCGCAGATGCCGCAGTGGATCTTCGGGCGCGTGGACTTTCCGTCCGTTACCGCCATCGTCATCAGCTTGCCCACGCCGGTCTGGTCGAGGCGGGCGAACGGGTCGTTCTCGTAGATCTTGTTGTCGTAGTACGAGCCGAGGAACTTGCCCGCGTCGTCGCGCGAGAAGCCGAACGTCATCTGCGTGAGGT
>JAFUDL010000237.1 GCA_017459225.1 Kiritimatiellia bacterium | reverse complement strand
GGCGCTGCGGCGGAGAGGCCAGTCAGCTGGCGCGCGGTGGATGTGACGAGCGGCGCGATCGAGGCGTCGGAGCAGGAGACGGTGTTCGTCTGCGCGAGCCAGACCTGACCGTCGAGCATTATGAACAATGAACGCTCTTCGCTTCTGCGCCACTCCGGCGGGCGAGCGGGGACGCTCGCCCCTACCGGGCGCGTGGTGGAGATGCGAGCGCCGAGGGAGGGGAGAAGAATCAGATCGTGGACGATGGCAGGAATCGGATCGAAACAGACCCACCTCACGAGAGAATCCGAACAATGTTCTCGCAGGGCGACGTCTTGTAAATAGCACCACAAGACACCTTTATCCGGAAACTGGACTTCCCCAACAGTTAACATTTAATTCACCTTATTTAGCACGCCCACAACATTAGTAAAGAGTGTTACCGCTGCCTTCAGCACAGAAGTATCATAATCATCCTCATTCAATCCCATTTCTTGGAGAATAATTGACTTCACTTGAAATTCAGTTTTACTATCTCCCCCCCAAACATCCTGATTAAGCAATTTTCTTTCAACCTCATTACGGTATTCATAAAAATTCGTCTTGGGGTTGAGCCTATACTTGTATTCGAGCCAGAATCCATTTCTATGAGGCCGAACAAGATTCCCAATCTTATTCTGGACGCTGTCCCACCCACCAAAGATTCCGTTCAAGTAGGCACTTCCAAAATAATTCATCAACCCCAAATGAGGAATTCTAACTTCATGTGCGCCAGGCAATAATCCTTGACTAAAACAACCTGTTATAGGCCCATATTGAACATCAACCCATAATGGGGGGAAAGCAGCAGCTTCAACGCAATTCTTACACCGTTCAAGATGTTCATTCAAGTCGCCTTTGAAACCTGAAATTCTAAGTCCGCTTATCTTAACACTTGGATAACAAAATGCTCCAAAGTCTCCCTTGAACCATGAAAGGGAGAAGTTCATTAACTCTGAATAGTTTTTATCAATTGCGGTAAACATCGCCGGAAACAAATCAAGAGAACGCAGTGAACTAACATCATCGACAAGCACCCTTTTGCGCACCCTACAGTCGAAACAGAACAACTTAGAAAAAGCAGGCAGTTTAGACATCATGCTGCACAACAGTTCATAAACCGCCACCACATTTTGTCTAAAATGAGTCCCGTGAAAGGCCATGCCCATAATAGGCGATACTGTAGTATTATCGTATTTTATCCGTCTCACTTTTTGCATTGTAAGCACCTCACTTCACAACTTCTAGCAAGGCTTTGACTTCGTCATGCGGTTGCCCGCCGCGTCGTAAGTGTAGGTAACGCCGCCGTCGGACGCGAGGCGGTCCATGACGTCGTATGCGTAGGCCGTGACAAATCCGTTGGCGTTCGTGACCGCGGCAAGTTCCCCGTTCCTCTCGCAGTGGCCGAAGCCGAACGCGCCGCACGGGGTTTCCGCGCGCATCCACCGCCCGACGGCGTCGCAAGTGTACGCAGTCGTGCCCGCGACGGAAGTCACAAATGCCACGCCGCCGCCGCTGCGGCGCGAGTACTCCACAGCCGTGCCGTCCGCGCCCCATGACGTCATGAGCCAGCCCGTCGCGGCGTCGTATGCTTTTGCCACTAAACCCGCGCAACCCGGGCATTTCCTTCTGGAGCACGGCATTGATGATGTCTATTGAAATGTCATTCATTTTCGTTCTCTGATAACTGCGGAGTGCCGGGAAGAAACGGCGAGAACGGCTCAAAATATATCATACACCCACGTCGAAGTCAACGCCGATTTTCGCTTTCCAAAGGCTGCAAATTGGCGGCGGCAAATGGCGAGGAGTGCCTGGTGCTTAGTGCCCTACACGGGGGATGCGTTCTCCCTACACGGGGGGTGCCGCCTCCCTACACGGAGGGTACGATCTCCCTACACGGAGGGTTTGACTTTCCTACACGGGAAAACGGGATTTGCGGCTCGGCTGGACGCCTCGCCCCACCATGCATACCGGCTGTCGATGCAGACCGGGAGGTGGTGACAGTCCCCACTCGTGCGCTTTCACGGGCTTGAAACTCTAAAGCAGAGGCATCGGCACGCGGGAGCGTAGAATGTGCTGGCGGCGCACTTGAAGCCTACGGACTTGGCCTCGTCGATGAAAGCCTCGGCGGGAACCATGCGGTCTATCGACGTGCGCAAGTAGTCATATTCGGATTTTGCGCCTCTCGCGGCCAACGCCGAAGTGAACCTGAGCCACACGGAAGTGAAAGCGGCAAGCACTTTGGACTCTATCCTGAAGAACTCGAGCACCAGAAGATGTCCACCCGGCTTCAGCACTCTGCGCGCCTCCTCTAGCGCACGCGCACGATGCGGAAAGTTCCTGAAGCCAAACGCGCAAAGAGCGCAGTCGAACGTCCCGTCCGTAAAATCAAGCTTCTCCGCGTCGCCCGTCTCAAGCGCGATTCTCTCGGCAAGATCATTACGCTCCACCTTGCGCCGACCGATCTCAAGCATCTCGGGCGTGACGTCCACGCCCGTCACCTGCGCCTCGGGAAACATGCGCGCGGCGGCGATGGCGAAATCGGCTGTGCCAGATGCAATGTCGAGAACTCGCGCGCACTGGCCATCGCCAATGCAGCGCTCGAGCGTGCGCAGTGCGCGCCTGCGCCACCAGACGTCGAGACCAAGCGTCATCACGCGGTTCAGCGTGTCATACCCGCCCGCGATTCCGGAGAAGAGCGCCCTCCCCGTATCCTCAGCCTCTGGCACCTCAGCCTTTCACGCTCGCGCAGTCGCGCGAAAGCTCCCACATCTTCACGAGCATGCGCGGGATGTGGAACGGTCCCTTGAAGATGTTGCCCTTCGCCGGCTGCGCCACCGTGCCGTCGCGGTGCAGATATCCGTACCACTCCGGGAACTTGCGGTCCTTTAGATGCGTCCAGGCCCATTCGCTCGCCATCTCGTGCCACTTCATGTACTTCGCCTTGCCCGTCATGCGGTAGGCGTATGCCGTTGCGATGATGGCTTCGCACTGTGGCCACCAGAACTTCATGTCCTGCTCGTACCACTGCGGCGGGAAGTTGCGGCAGTCCTTGAACGAGATGATGCCGCCGTACTTCTTGTCCCAGCCCCAGTTCCACGACCAGTCGAGAATCTGCAGCGCCGTCTTGACGAGTTCAGAGTCGCCGCGCGCCACCGCGACGTCCATCAGGAACCAGCTCGTCTCGATGCAGTGCCCGGGATTGATGACGCGGCCCACCGCGGTGTCGATGAACTCGCCGTTCGGCCCCACCGTCTCGAGAAGCGCCTTGAATTCGGGGTGGATGAAGTACTTCCTGAGCATGTCGATGGACTGCGTGATCTGCTCGTCGAGCACGGGATCGTCCGACACCTGCTTCAGCACCATCGCCACGTTGATGAGGATCATCGTGAGGGAATGTCCCTGCGCCTGCACCACGGGCTCGTACTTGGACGGCATCCACTTCGCGGGATTCGCCATGAACTTGCGGATGCGCTTGAACATCTCAACCGCCTTCTTCGCCCACGCCTTGTCGCCGCTCGCGAGCGCGTACTCCGCATACGCGATCGCCGCAAAGCATTCCGAGAACACGTAGCGGCGCCTGCGCAAGCCCACTCCCTCGGCCGTAACCTCGAAGTAGGCGCGGCCGTCCTTCGCGAAGCAGTGCGCCTCGAGGAACTCGCAGCAGCTCTTAGACGCGGCAAGCCACTCGGGACGCTTCTCCACGTGGTTGTACGCATGTGCGGTCAGCCACCCGAAGCGCCCCTGGAACCACACGCTCTTCGTGGAGTCCATCAGCTTTCCGTCGCGGTCAACGCATGTGTACACTCCGCCGTTCTTCCTGTCCAGACCATGCTCCATCCAGAACGGCATCACGTTCGCCGTCAGCTCGTGCCGGCACTTCTCGCCCCACTTGCTCCAGTATTCCACGTTCGTCATTGACCCTTCTCCTTACCTGTAGCCAATCTTCCTGAGGCGCGCCACGATGGCAACCTTCTGCTCCTTAGTGAGCGCCTTCAGCGGCGCGCGCACCGTTCCGAGGTCAACTCCGTGCACTGCGCACATCGCCTTGCCTGCGGCGACCCCGCCGAACTCCACGAGGATGTCCACGATGTCGCACACCTTCTTCATGTACTTTTCGCTCGTCTTGAGGTCGCCCTTCCTGACGGCGTCCCAGATCTTGTAGTAGAGTCCGGCCGAGTAGTTGTACGTTGAACCGATCGCGCTCTTCGCGCCGAGCGCCACAGCGCCCGCGAACCATTCGTCGATGCCCCACGTGATGTCGTACCTGCCGCCGCACGCGCGCAGGCAGCGCTGGTACATGTAGAGGTCCGGATAGTTGAACTTGATTCCGGCGAGATTGGGTATCTTGCCGTCGGCGGCCTTGAGGAAGGCCTCCATATCGAAGTTCACCCCGCTCATTGACGTGTGGTAGTAGTAGAACGGAAGCTTCTGCGCGAACTTCAGGGCCTCGTTGATGTAGTCGATGAGGCCCTGAATCGAACCGGGACGGAAGAAGCAGGGCGGCACGATCGAGGTGGCGTCCATTCCGATCTCCTGCGCGTGGCGGGCGAGCTCCTGCGTGTCGGGCAGGGAGAGCGAGCCGACGTGCGCGATGAGGAAGAGCCGGCCCTTCGCGGACTTCGCCCAGGCGTCCATCACGCGCCTGCGCTCCTCAGTGGAGCAGTGCACTCCCTCTCCCGTGGTGCCGCTCACATACACGCCCGTCACCTTCTGGCGAACGAGCATCTCGGCCTGTCTGGGGATAACATCGCAGTTCACGCTGCCGTCGTCGTTGAAAGCGGTATGCGCGGCGGCGATGAGCCCTTCGAGCTTCTTGATCTTCATTGGAACGCCCTCTTCTCTCGTGTGGACCGAGCTACTTGAGCTCAGTAATCTGGGCCGCGGCAACTGACTGGCCGAGGCGGCGCGCCTTCTCGTCGGGCATGAAGATGTCGATCTGCTCGGATAGGGCCTGGTCGAGCGCCTCTATGCCCATCCGCGCGGTGTTGAGGATGATTTCCCCTCCGAATCCGCTCGTCACGCGCCCGAGGATCATGAGGTTCGAGTAGTCGTAGAACTCGCGGTACCACGCCGCGGCGTTCGCGAGGTAGCGGCCGATCATGAGGTAGATCTTGAGCGCGATCTCCTCGTGCTTCTCCATTGCGGCCTGCACCACCTTCAGGCGCTCGGGCAGCTTCATGGTCTTGGGGAACTTCATGCCGTAGCGGCGCGCGAGGAAGTCGACGGCCTGCTGCGAGAAGTACATCGCGCCAACGCCGAAGTCGCGGCTCCACTCGCACATGCCGGAGTTGGGGTTGAGGACCACGGGCGCGAAAGCGAGCTCGCTGATGCGGCCGGTGAGCGCGCCCTTCTGGTTGATGTAGCCAACGGCCTCGCTCGAGCCCATCGCGACGCCGAGGATGCCCGTGCGCTTCATCGTGATCGCGCCCGCGAGCGCGGTGACGTCGCCGTCGTTGAACACCTCGAACGGACACTGCCACTCCTCCTCCACGCGCGCGAAGAGGTTCTGCGCGATCTCGTACTTGGAGGGGTTCTTCTCCTTGACGCCGCGGATGAGCGAGGCGACGCCGAGCTTCTTGCCCACGAACGTGCCCGCAGAGGAGCCGCCTATCGCGTCCACCTTTCCGCCGAGCGCCGCGGCTGCCTCCTCGAGGCCGGCCGAGAGCTTTTCGTAGTGGTAGTCGGGGTCGCTCTGCGGACGCGGATCCCACGGGAACTCCTTCGAGAACACCACCTTGCCGCGCTTCAGCGCCGAGATCTTGAAGTCGCTCGCGCCGAGGTCAAAGCCGATGCGGTTGCCGTTCACGTTGTTCTTCACCAGCACCTCGCGCTCCTTCGTGACGGGCATCTTGCGGAGCGGCAGTATCTCAACCTCGATCGGGCGGCCGTACAGGTCGTTGAAGAAGCCGTAGTCGAACGCGCGCGCACCCTTCTTGGTGTACGCCTTGGCGATGGGCTTCACGATTTCGTCCGGACCCGAGAGATACAGCTTCCATCCGCCGGCGCTCCACAGGACGAACTTGACGATGCGCTCCACGAGATGCGCCACGCCCGGCATCGCCACAGGATCGATGCGCTTCGGGATCTCGAGGTCGTCGCGGTACACGTTGCCACCCTCGCGCTCCCACGCGACGGAGACGATCTGCCCCTTGCCGTGCGCGTGCGCGCGCAGGAAGTTGACCGCCTTGAGAGGCGACTGGAAACCCGTATCCTGTTCGGCGGCGCCACAGCCGCACTTGCATTTGCTGCTCATCTTCTTGTTCTCCTTTTCATGCGGACACATTATGTTGTCCGCCTTTCTATTATGCCAAATTCCCGTCGCTTTCGCAAGACAGGACGCGTAAAACATCACTGGACTTCGCACGCCACGACGTCCGCCCTGCGCGCCGCAGGCGTGACCACGAGATCCTTCAGTTCGCCGTTCTCCACGCGCCCCTCAACCACCGTTCTGCGCGGCGCGCACAGCTTGAACGAGCAGTTCCATTCCTTCGGCCATGCCGGAAGAAGGAAAATCTTGTCGCCCTCGTATTGCAAGAGCATGGACTGGATGATGTTCTGAATGTTGCCGCCTGCGCACTGGTCGGGACGCCAGTCGAAGTTCGGCCCCCAGTACGCGGGCCAGCGGAATCCTGCTGCGGAATTGTGGAGAACGCGGTTTACCAGATGCGCCGCCGCCTCGTCGGCCATGCCGAGATACGCCGCGAAGAGCTCCTCCTGCTTCCAGCCCTGGTAATGCCTGTCCGTACGCGCGGCGTAGGCGGCGCGGCCCAGCGCAGCGTTCGACTTTTCGAAGGAGCAGAGTCTGAACGGGAACACGCAGTACAGCTCGGGATGCTCCACGTTGCTCTTCTTTGCAAACCTTTCCGCGGGCGCATACGCCACGCGCCCATCCTTGAGGGTGCGCGTAGGCAGGTCCGGGATGCGAGAATGAATCTTCGCGAACAGCGCCCGGTCCGCATCCGCCAGCACGCCCTGCGGCAACGCGAGAATGCGCTCCGTAACGCGTTTGAGCCCGGCAACTTCGGGCATGGGATTCGTGCAGTCCCACCATGTCTCCAAGGCCTGCGAAGGATCCATGTGGTAGCGGCCCTTCTCGTCAAGCTTGTAGTGTTCGTCGAAGAAGCGCACGTACTCGCGAATCGCGGGAAGCGCCTTCGCCTTGAACCAGGCATTGTCCTGCGTGTAGGCATGGTAGTCGAGCAGCATCAGCGACACCTCTAGCTGCCCCACCCACTCGTACTTGTGCCAGCCGCCGTCCTGAAGCTTGTCGGGACGGTCCTTCCATTCGTATTTAGCGCCATATACGTACGGGAAGTGGTCGCCCCACGGCATAATGCATTCGGGGATGTACGCGCCGCCGTGACCAAGATACTTGCGCGTGCGCTTCACGTTGAAGTCGAGAAGCCCCACATGCATGCGGAAGAGCGGCTTGAGCATCTCGCAGTCGCCCGCTGCGAACATCGGGTAGTACGGAAGGCGCGTGTTCTGCCACCAGTAGCCGTGTCCCCAGAGACGGTAGTCAGGATCGCCGTCCTCGGAGGTGGTGAAGATAGAACCGTTGAAGCGGATGGGGAGAGCGCCCTTCCCGGCGCAGGCGGTCGTGTACCGCTGCGCGGCCCACGCGCGCGTCACGGCGGCGCACGTCGTCGGCGCGGCGATGGACGCGTCGGCAAGATCGGCCGTATGGAACTTTCCGTCAAGGTACATCTTTACCTTGCCGTCCGGGGATACTCTCACCGCCACGGACACGTCGCGCCCGGCAGGCACCGTCGACGGATGGTAGACGGCCTTTTGGGCGACGAGCAGACGAAGCCGGCCGCCGAGGATGTCCACGAGCGACCCGTCGGTGCCGC
>JAFUDL010000236.1 GCA_017459225.1 Kiritimatiellia bacterium | reverse complement strand
GTCCGTGATCTACCGCGCCGCCGCGCGCCACTGCGACGTGGTGAGCGTGAACATCTACAGCCGCAGCCCGAACCGCGATCTGCCCGCCGGCGCCGTGGACAAGCCCATGATCAACGGTGAGTTCCACTTCGGCGCGCTTGACCGCGGAATGTTCCACACCGGCCTCGTCGCCACGCGCAGCCAGCAGGAGCGCGCCAAGTGCTACCGCGACTACGTGAACGCCTGCCTCGACCATCCGCGCTACGTTGGCACGCACTGGTTCCAGTGGCAGGACCAGCCTCTCACCGGCAGAAGCGACGGCGAGAACTACCAGATCGGATTCGTGACTGTCACGGACGCCCCGTATCCAGAGCTCGTGGAGGCGGCGCGCGACGTCGCAAAGAGAATGTACAGCCGTCGTTGGGGCAATGGCGGCGAGAAATCAAAGGAGGGAAGATAATGAAATTAAATAGACGCAGTCTATTGAAGGGCATATTCGCGGCGGGCGCCGCGCCGGTTATCGTGCCGGCGAGCGTGTTCGGCTCGACGGCCCCCAGCAACAAGGTGCAGATCGCCATCATCGGCTGCGGCCGCATCGGCACCACGATGGATGTCTGCGGCATGGCCCAGAACGAGGACATCGCCATGCTCACCACGGTGTGCGACTGCGACGCCGTTCGCCTCGCCAACATGAAGGCAGTCGCAGAGCGCTTCTACCGCCACAAGATGGACCACCTCAAGTTCGAGATGGACTACCGCAAGGTGCTGGACGATCCCGGCGTGGACGGCGTGATGATCTGCACCCCTGATCACTGGCACGCCCGCATGGCCGTGGAGGCGTGCCTAAAGGGCAAGGACATCTACGTTCAGAAGCCCATCGCCTTCTCAATTGAGGAGAGCCTCGCCATCCAGGAGGCCGTGCGGCGCACGAAGCGCATCTTCTACACTGGCACGCAGCAGCGCAGCGAGCACTTCTGCGGCAACGGGTTCCGCCGGGCAACCGAATACATCAAGAGCGGCCGCATCGGAAAGCTCGTGCGCATCGAGACGGGCATCATCGACAACAGCCCCGCGAAGGAGTGGGACGTGCCGTCCATGGAGGAGACGCCCGACAAGCGCGACTTCGACTTCGACATGTGGCTCGGGCCGGCGCGCGACGACGTGCGCTACTCGCAGCTGCGCACGCACTGGCGTCCCGTAGACGCGAACGGCGTTCCGTACGCAAAGATTCCCGGCCAGAACGTGGGCTGGCTCCAGATCCAGGACTACTGCACCGGCCACGTGTCCGGATGGGGCACGCATATGGTTGACTCCGCGCAGTGGCCCCTTGACGAGGCGATGCCCGTATCCGTCAAGGCCGAAATCGCCAACTTCATGCACGGCCGCCTCTTCAACGTGCACGACCACTGCCTCATCACGTACAAGTACGCGAACGGCGTGGAGATGCAGCTTGGCACCCCGCGCGCCTCGAACTTCAAGATCGGCGTTAGGTACATCGGCGAGAACGGTGACTGGATCTACGCCAACCGCTTCGTCTCCCGTATCCCGGAGAAGGACCGCGTCGACACCGCCTACAAGCCGAAGGCCGACATCTGGCGTCAGTGCGAGTCGAACAAGAAGGAAATCATCGAAGGCGAGCCCACGGTGCACGTGCCCCGCAACGACCTTAAGGGACACCACCGCATCTGGTTCGTGTGCATGCGCGAGCGCAAGGACACGAACATCCCCGTGGAGGCCACATGCTCCTCCACCATCTCATGCATTCTGGGCTACCACGCGCTCAACAACCCGGGCCGCACGATCGAGTGGGATCCCATAAAATGCAAGTTCAAGGATCCCTCCGACGAGAAGAACCTGCGCAACTGCTTCATGCGTCCGCAGTTCTCCGCCATTGAGGCGCTCAAGGAAATCAGGAAGAGGGGCTGAATATGAAGAATGCAGTTTTGTTTTCGGCGGCGATGTGCGCCGCTTCGCTGTTCGCGGCGCCGCCGCAGCAGAACTTCGCGACCGACGTGGAGGCGTATCTCGCCGCGCACAAGATCGCGGGCATCGAGTCGTTCCAGGGGCTACTCAAGTTGATGAGCGAGCCGTGCGGCGCGGCGGTGGCGATCGACGCCACCGTGCTGCCGAAGCACAAGGCAAAGAAAGTACGTCTGTGGGGGTTTGAGCAGCTGCTCGTGTACAAGTCGTGGGGACTCGACGTGGCGGAATTCGATCTGGAGGCTGCTGCGCATGGCGATCTGCCGGACGTGGTGATCATCAACAGCAATACCGGCCCGGACTACGCGAAGGGACTTGTCGACGCGATCTTCCGCGCGGCGGCGGAGGGCGTCCACGTGATTTCGCTTCGCCCCACTAACCAGTGGAGCGACGCGCTTGCTAGGCGCCTCGGCTTCCAGTACGGCGGCGTGCTCACGATCGGCCCAGTCGAGAAGGGCGGCGCGCTCATTCCCAACTGCCCGAAGCTCTTCGAGGGCTTCCCCGCGAAGACGCGCCTCAACGCCGAGTTCGGCGCGGTCGCCAATCTGCAGCACGGCATGTACCTGACGTACGACAAGTGCCTGATGTGCGTGGCGGACGCCGGGAAGGGACGCATCGCGAGCGCAATCGCGCAGTATCCCGTGGGGCGCGGCGCAATCACGCTCGTGGGGCCCGACCTCGCGCGCTATCCGGACGATCCGGCCTGCAAGCGTCTGCTCCTGAACCTGATCGACTTCTTTCCGCCTGCCCCGAAGGCGCTGAAGCTTCCGTTCATCTACCACCCCACGCCGCCAGAGGGGAAGCCGTACTTCGAGTTGCGCGTGCCCGGCACGAGGAACGAGTACATCACGGCGGCGCGTCCGCCGGACCACCTCTGGCACCCCGCGCTCTTCTTCGCGTGGAAGCAGATCAACGGACGAGGCTTCTGGGAGCCGCGCGGCGACGGCGCCGCGAACAGGGTGGTCTCGCACAGCGAGACGCCCACGGCGGATGGTGCCGTGTTCGAGAGCGAGCTCTCCTACGAGGTGAATGGACGCGCTATTCTGCGCGAACGCCGCACTGTGAAGGCGGCAGTCAAGCCGAACGGCGACTATTCGCTTGACTGGACCGGACGCTTCGAAGCGCTCGCCGACCTCGCGTTCACCGTCGCCAAGCCCAAGTGGGACAAGAAGGCCGGCACCGCCAACGGCGGCGGATATGCCGGGCTCTCGATGCGCCTCGCGAGCAATGCCGACTTCGAGTTCACCTGCAAGAACACCCTCGGCAATGAAAACACCCGCTGCATGGGTGACCTCTCGCCGCGTATCGACGTGTACGCGAAATCGAAGCGTACGGGTTCCACGACGCGCGTCTCGTTCATCGCCGACCGCCCCACCTACAACTACACGCTCTTCCAGCCCGAGCGCAACGACAATGCCGGCTTCTACTTCGTCAACTTCGCCGAGGCGTTCAACAGCGACCTCAAGATGAAGAAGGGCGAGAAGCGCGACTTCCACTATGTGGTCGAAGTTGCTGCACAGTGACATCTAGCACGGCATGGCCATGAACAGACTTGTCTTAGGAGCTGCGCTGCTCGGTGTGACGCTGGCAGCGCACGGCATGGACGCTGAAACGTGGACGATGGCCGACTGCAGCGCATGGTCGCGCGAGAAGGACGCCGTGAAGCTGGTGACGACGCGCGGCGGCTTCGAGGTGCGGCACACGGGCGAGGCGGACTGGTGCGTGAACGGATTCCCGCGCATCGCCGTGAAGCACGGCGACACGTTCGAGCTCGCGTGCGAGACGGAGGCTCTGTCGGATGTTCCCGATTCGCGTCCCGTGTGCCTGAACGCCGTTCTGCGCGACGCCCAGGACGAGGTGGTCGCCTGGACGTACGCGTCGGCGGGCTCGCGGCCCGGCAGGCCGATCAAGACAGCGTTCATGGTGCCGAGAGGCGTCGCCACGATCCAGCCTCGTGTGACGGGAACTGGGCTTTGCGGCGCACGCGTGCGAAACGTGCGGGCTGCGCGCACGGGCAACGCCCTGCCCGAAGCGTTTGCGGCTCTCGCGACCGTATTCGAGAACAGGCAGTTGCAGGGATACGTGAGCGGCGCTGGATTCGTGGTGCGGGACAAGCGGACCGGTCGAAACTGGCGACCGTTCAACAGAAAATTCGAAGCCGTGGAGGAGATCGGGCGATGGGTCAAGGACGATGGTGCCGTATGCATGAAATGCGTCCATCCTGAATCGCTCATGCGGTACCAGGCCGAGTACAGGGTCGAGAAGAATCGTCCCGAGGTCGTGGTGACGATCAAGGGCGACGGCGCGATGCCGGGCTCGATCGACTATCCGGCGGCGTTCGCCACGCGCAGGGGCGACAGGCTCATCGTGCCGATGAACGAGGGCATCAGCTATCCGGCCGACGAGGAGGACTCCATTCCCTCGCGCCTGATCGCGTACGGAGGGCACGGCATCTGCATGGCGTTCTTCGGCGTGCAGGACGACGCAACGGGCGCGGGGTGGATGGCGATTCTCGAGACGCCGGACGACGCGTCGCTCGTGGCGCGGCGCGACGCCGAGACGCAGCTGTGGACGCTAGGTGCGAGCTGGGACGACCAGAAGGGCAAGTTCGGCTACACGCGGCGCGTGCGGTATGTCTTCTTCGACAAGGGCGGATACGTGGCGATGTGCAAGCGCTACCGCGAGTACGTGAAGGAGAACGGGAAGTTCAAGTCGTTCCGCGAGAAGGCGCAGGAGCGTCCGCTCGTGGACCGTCTTCTCGGCGCGCCGAACGTGTGGTGCTGGGAGAAGGACAAGATCGCCGTGGCGAAGGAGCTGAAGGCGGCGGGCATCGATCGCTTCCTCTGGAGCGCGGGCGGTGACGAGGCGCAGGTGAAGTTCCTTTCGGAGATGCCCAACGTGCTCGTGAGCCGCTACGACATCTACCAGGACATCTACCATCCCGATCAGCTCAAGAAACTCGGCAGAAAGAGCGGCCCGAACACGGAGGCTTGGCCGAAGGACATCGTCTGGAACAGCGTCAACTCGAACGACTGGCGCCACGCGTGGGGCGTGAAGGCGAAGGACGGCACATGGACGTACTGCGCGATGATGTGCGACAGCGTGGCGCCCGCCTACGAGCGGCGCAATGTGGCGAACGAGCTGAAGACGAAGCCGTACAACACGCGCTTCATCGACACCACTGTGGCCGCGCCGTGGCAGACGTGCTGGAATCCGGCGCATCCGATGACGCGCTCCGACAGCCGCCATTGGAAGATGGAGCTGCTGCGCATTCTCGGCGACGAGTTCAGGCTCGTCGTGGGCAGCGAGACGGGGCATGACGCGAGCGTGCCGTTCTGCGACTACTACGAAGGGATGCTCTCGCTCGGTCCGTACCGCGTTCCGGATTCAGGCCGCAACATACCGCAGGTGTGGACGAACGTGCCGCCGCGCGTGGCGAAGTACCAGGTGGGCGAGAAGTACCGCCTGCCCCTGTGGGAGCTCGTGTACCACGAGTGCGTATGCGCCCACTGGTACTGGGGCGACTACAACAACAAGCTGCCGGAAATCTGGTGGAAGCGCGACCTCTTCAACATGCTCTACGGCACGATGGGAATGTACATCTTCAACAGTCGCCAGTGGGCCGAGGACAAGGAGAAGTTCGTGCGCAGCTACCGTCTCACGTCGCCCATCGCGCGCGCAACGGGCTACAGCGAGATGGTGGAGCATCGAATCCTCTCGTCAGACCGCACCGTGCAGCAAAGCCGATTTGCCGACGGCACGGTGGTGACCGTCAACTTCGGCGACGCGCCGTTCACGCTGCCTGACGGAACTTCGATTTCCGCACGCGGCCACAATGTCAGGCACCTGTAAACACTTCGTAGCAAAAGAAGGCGGGGCTAGACATCCTCATGCGCGAAGGCGGTATCCTACGCCGCGCACAGTCTCGATGAGGTCGCCTGACTTGCCGAGCTTGCGCCGCACCTGCACGATGTGCTGGTCGAGCGTGCGAGTGCCGCCGGCGTAGTTCACGCCCCATACCTTGTCGAGGAGCGCGTCGCGCGACAGCACCTCGCCGGGATGTTCGGCAAACTCCTTCAAAAGGCCTAGTTCGCGTATGGTGAGCGGCTGGTCGGGCGGTTCATCCGTCACTACGAGGAAGCGCCGTGCGTCTATGCGCGCCGAGCCGATCATGAACGTGTCGGCATTCACGGTGGACGCGGCGAGGCGGCCTCTTCGCAACGCAGCCGAGACGCGAGCGAACAGTTCGCGGATGCGGAAGGGCTTGGAGATGAAGTCGTCCGCGCCAAGGCCGAGGCCGAGAACGACATCCGTCTCGGACGTCTTTGCGGTGAGGAAGAGAATGGGAATGGATGGATCGGCGCGGCGCACCTCGGCGCACACGTCGAATCCGCTCTTGCCCGGCATCATCACGTCAAGTATCAGCAGGTCCGGCCGACGCCTGGCAAAGACCTCCATCGTCTCATTGCCGTCTTTGCAGCCGTACACCTCATAGCCCTCGCTAGTGAGCGCCGTCTCCAGGCTCGTGCGCAGGATGCTGTCGTCTTCTGCAAAC
>JAFUDL010000019.1 GCA_017459225.1 Kiritimatiellia bacterium | reverse complement strand
GCGCATCTACAGGGGCTCCGGAAAGATCGTCATCGACTCCGTGCTGCGCACGCGCACCACGTCGCCGTCCGTGCCCGGCTGCGACGTGCTGGTGAACGGGCTGTACCAGATGGAGCAGGGGCAGCGCTTTTCGCCGGTGCGCTCGCTCGTCTTTTCCGCGACAGGCAGATACAACGCCACCGAGAACGCTCCCAATACGACCGTCGTCCATGAGAAGTACGCCCCGAATCTGCCGGCGAACGCCGAGAGCGGCACAAGGGCCGTGCATCCTCCGGTGCAGCTTGGCGACGACTCGCATCTGGACACCGAGATCAACGTTTCGCTCTTCGAGACTCTGTTCGACGCCACGAGCGTGACGTTCCATCCAGGAACCACCGTGACCGTGCGTATTCCGTCTGGCCTGGATCTGCACGCGCTAGTGCACTCGGAGAATCCGCATGTGATGACTTGGAGCGCGCCGCCGGAAGGTGTGAAGTTCGTAATGCCGGAAGAACTTGCGAAGCGCGGGTTCCGCCTCGTTCCCGAGGCGGAGGGGCTTAGAATCATATATCTTTCCGGAACTACCATCTACGTGCGCTAGATTCCATATCAGCCACTAGCCACTAACCACTAAGCACTAGTTGCTAAATGATGAGAAAGCGAAAGTCATGCACGGGAACTCGTTTCTTCTGCTCGCGGCGCTGGCGGCTACGGGAGTCGCCTTTGCGGCGAATCCGATCCTGCCGCTGTGGGAATACATACCAGACGGCGAGCCGTACGTCTTCGACGATCCGGACAATCCGGGGAAGAAGCGCGTGTACCTCTACGGCTCGCACGATACGAGCCGCAACGCCTACTGCGGCTACGACTACACGCTGTGGTCGGCGCCGCTCGAGAACCCGAGCCGATGGAGATGCGACGGGGTCATCTTCCGCTCGGTCAACGACGCGAACGGACGGCCGCTTCATAAGTCCGGCAAGGGGGATCTCCTCTGGGATCCCGATGCGCAGGTGGTGACGGGCAAGGACGGGAAGAAGGCGTATTACCTGTTCCCGTTCAACGTCCAGGCCCGCCAGCGGCTGGGAATGGTGGCGAAGTCCAGCCGCCCCGACGGCCCGTTCACGGTCTGCAACTGGTCCAAGATCGATCCGCAGAAGGTGGAGAGCTTCGGGTTCCATCTTGCGACGTTTGTCGATGACGACGGAAGGGCGTATGTCTACTGGGGCAGGGACGTGGGGTTCGGCAGCGACAGCGTTTCGGCGGCGGAGCTCGACACGTCCACCATGTGCACGCTCAAGCCCGGCGCGGAGATTCGCAGGAACGTCGTCACGTCGTGGCGCCAGAAGGGGGTGGACCGCTACTTCGAGGGGCCTTCCATGCGCAAGATAAAGGGCAAGTACGTGCTCGTCTACGCCCGGCACACGGCGGAAGGCGAATTCGGCCTTGCGGCGGAGTACTGCACGCTTGCCTACGCCTATTCCGACAGTCCGCTCGGGCCCTTCACGTACGGTGGTACGCTGATCGATCTCCGCGGGCGCGAGAAAGGGCCGGACGGGAAGACGCGCATCACCGCCGCGCCGGGCGGCAACACGCACGGCAGCCTCTGCGAGGTCAACGGGCGCTGGTACGTGTTCTACCACCGGCAGACCGGCTTGAACGAGTTTTCGCGCCAGGCGATGGTTGGCCGCGTGAACGTGACGGTCGATGAGAGGCCGGGCGGGAAGGTGTCCATTTCGGAGGCGGAGATCGATTCCATGGGTTTCGAGACCGAGGGACTTGACCCGTTCGAGCTCCATGCCGCGGGAATCGCCAGCCACTACACGGGGCCCGTGCCCGCCCGCCGCAGGCCGAGATACGCATATTCCGGACCCTATCCCGTGCCGTTCCGCTGTGACGGGTATGCGGCGAAGAACGCATACGGCCCGGACGTGAACCGCTGTGCGCTCGTCAACTGCACGGACGGCTCCGTCGCCGGATGGAAGTACTTCAACTTCAGCAAGACGGCCGGAAAGAGGGGACTGAAGCTGCTCGTCGAGCTTGAGCCGGGCGGCGTGGATGGCGTGGTCGACGTCTGGGTGAAGCGTCCTGCGGCGAACGAGGGGGGCCTGAAGGTCGGCTCGTTCCGCGTGACGCGGGACATGCCGGGCGGCTTGCAGACGGTGGAAGTGCCGATTGAGGCGCTTGCCGCCGTGAAGGGCCGCGAGGCGCTTTACTTCACCTTTTCGTCGCCCGTCAAGAATCGCTCCATCTGCACGCTCCACTCCCTGCGGTTCAGGGAGTGAGGCCGGTTCGGAGGTTCGGAAAATCCATAAAATTGCCACTTGACAGCAGACAAAAAAATGCTAAATTATAAGCCACGTTCAGGGAATATAGGTTTCCTCGGAACGGTGGCTTGTAACAAAGGAGCATTGTATGTCGTTCAAGTTGCTGGAAATCGGGAGGACCGCGCTTGTCGCGGCCGCAATCTGTGCAGCGACGGCGCCTTCGTCTGTCGCCATGACCATAGATGGCGACCATGTGTTTGCCGCTTCCGAGACGCTGTCGGAGGACGTAACCGTAACTGGCACGGCGACGTTCGCGGAGGGCGCGACGGTGGACGTGGCGGTGCATCGGCTCACCGTACACGGAATCGCAGGCCCCGGCACCGTCACTTCCTCCGCCGCCGGCGGCGTGCTGGACCTCTGCATCGCGGATACATGCGTGCTCGACTCCACCACGATAACCGGCGGCGCGAACATGCAGGTGTGGAAGACGGGCGCGGGCTTCCTGCACATGATGAAGGTCAACACCGGATTCGGCGCCGGCGGCTCGCAGACGACCCCCGGGCCCGTGGCGTTCGTGGTGAAGGCCGGGCGCGTGAAGAAGGGAAACGACACAGGCAACGACTCGCCGTGCGGCGGAGACGCCATGTACTGCGGCGCGGGATACTGCACGATCAAGGTGGAGAGGG
>JAFUDL010000235.1 GCA_017459225.1 Kiritimatiellia bacterium | reverse complement strand
TCTTTGATGAACATGCTCTAAATCAAGCATGAGGTCATTATACCAAAAAACGTTCACTCTGTGCCACTAGATTTGATTGAGATTTCGCGAAATCCGCTTGCTGGCAGATTGACTAGCACGATGGTGTTTGCTAAAATCGTCGCGGGATTTCACGATGAGCACGCATCTTACATTCCTGCTTTTCTGTGTTTCGCTGGTCGCGCTTGGCGCGAATGGCGCGGACTCTCTTGTGATCATATCTCCGCCGGACCTGTGCGCCGCATGGGCGGACTACGCCGCGCAGCGTCGTTCCGCGGGAGTAGAAGTCGAAGTTGCCAACGCCGCCGCGATATACGCTGCGCATCCGTTTGGGGCCTCGTTCGAATGCCGCAACGCCGCCGAATCCATCCACGCCTTCGTCCGCGAGAAGTCCGCATCGGGCGCGAACGCGTTCCTGCTGGGCGGGACGTGGATCGATGTGGCGGCTACGAACGACGTGTTCCTTGCCACGGGCGAAAGGCTCTCCCTTTCGAACGCGATTCCGGGCGTGTGCGTGCGTCCGCACGGCGCATCGGGAATGGAGTGCGCGCCGAGCGATCTCTTCTACGCCTGCCTCGGCGCATGCAGCCTCGGCGCGCGATGGGATGAAAACGGCGACGGCGAGTACCTTGGCCCCGGCGAGTGGAGCATGTGCGACCTGCGCGCGGACGTGGCCGTTGGAAGGTTCCCCGCAATGCCGGCGTCATACGGCGGCGGGACGATGCCCGCATCCGCCATTGTCGCCGGATACGCGGCGAAGATCGTCCGAGCCTGCGGACCTGGCTTCTCAGGTTCAGGACGCATCTGCGCGGCGAGTTCGACGCTCGCGTTTGACTACGCGAAGGACGATCCGTCGTTTGGGGATTCTTTTGCCGAGATGCGCTTCTTCGTCGACGTGCCGAACATTTGGAGCCTGTTCCACGCGCCGCGCGTGGCCGACACGGAGTTCGTCGTGCGCGAGACGCTGCGCACGTGCGTGATGCCGTTCTGGCCAGTGGACGAGGTGGTGAGCGTCCACGCATCTGGTCCTTCCATCGCATCGCGCCACGCGAATCTTGCCGCTGCGCGGGATGACTTCTTCGCGCAGGATTCCGTCTTCTCCATCTGCCGTTCCCACGGCGGAGCGAACGTCGCCGTAAACGCCTCGGGCATTCTTTGGATCACGCGCGATAGATATGCTGCCGCTACGGGGCTTTCCCTTTTCGCCGAGTACAGCGGTCCATGCCGCACGGGCCAGATGGACTGCACTGTGCAAAGCGATGGACGCCTCTATGCGGAGCCGAGCCTTGGAGTGGCCGCGGTATGCTCTCCGCACGGGGGCGTTGCCACAGGCGTATTCAACAGCCGCGACGGAATCTCCACCTGGACGGCTCCGCTTGCCGTCTGCGACGGTCTCTCCTCCGCCGTGGGGTACTTCACCGCAAAACACATTTTCGAAGGGAGGGCACGTTCCTTTGGAGAGGCGTTCCTGCACGCACGCCAGAACTATTCCGATGCATATGCCCGCTCCGCCGACGCTGTGTACGCGCTTGCCGAACAACTGTTTCTCGGCGATCCCACGATCGCGGTTCCAACGGTGAGGCACAATGCAGTGCTGAGCGGCGCCGAATGTGCGGACGGCGCGCGCGTCACATGCGAAAGGGCATTGCTTGCGCCGACGGCGCACGGCGTCATTTCAGGCGGAGGAACGCTGAGGGTGATGGAGAATCTTGAAGTCGAGGATGCGGATTGCCGCATCGAAGTGGCGGGCGGCGTTGGGAAGAGCGTTCTTTTCACCGGCAATGTGCCGGGCCGGCTGACGCTTGCCGCAGTAGACGAATTCTATCTGGGCGGGGCTTCCAACTGCGTAGAGATTCTTGTGACGGGGTCCGGCAAGATCGTAGATGCCACGTGGGGCTGCCAAGGGCTTGCGGCGCTGGCGTTAGAGACGGACGGCACGAACACGCTGCGCTGCGCAAAGCCGGGCATGCTTTCGGAGATTGAGGCGCTGACGTCGCGCGGAGGCGCGCTTGTGCTTGAGACGGCGGAGGCCTTCGGCGCGGGAGTGGTGCCGTTTGCGCGCGTGGAGGAAGGCGAACTCGTGGTTGCGCCGTCTCCAAGAGTGGGAAGGAACGACGGCGGCGAACGCCTCGCGAGGCCGATTGCGCTGTCTGGAGCTTCGATGGTGGTGCGGGAAGGTGCGCAGCTTTCGTTCGGGAGGCGCGATGGAGGCATTTTAAAACCGTTCACGCTGCAGGTTGAGGGCGAGGCGTGTCTGCGAGGGGAGGATGGCGAAGCGACGCCGTCTGTGCAGCTGGTGGGAATGACGACCGTGACGCTAGAGGAGGATGCCGAACTTGCGATCGAGCTGGAGATGGTGGATGCGGATGAAGGCGCGCTTGTGTTTGCCGGCAGTGGCGCGGCAGTGGCGCGAACGGCGCGTTCGCTGGCGGGCAGCGTGGAGGTGGCGTGCGGCACGTCGCTGGCGTTGTGCGAGGTGCCGCTTGTTAATGCGACTAGTCTTGTGGTGCGTGCTGGCGCTACGCTGTGCATGCCCGCGGAGGCGTCCGGCAGGCACCATCTTCTCCCGAACGGCGGCAGACTGATCGTCGAGGATGGTGCGGAGGTCTTGGACCTTGCGGGGAAGAGAATCACGGGCAAGGCGTGCGGGGCGGTGTTTTTCGAGGAGTCGTCGGCTCTCAGGTGGAAGGGCGGAAATGGCGCGTGGTCGGATGCCGATGCGTGGTTCGACTACGTCACCGGAGAGTTCGGCGCGTGGAAGGAGGGATTGGCCGCGGTGTTTGACTGCCCGGATGGATCGGAGGTCACGAACGACCTTTCGGAAGTGCGCGTTGCCGCTCTGGTGTTTGCGGCAGATGCTTCGATCCGCGGAGGAAGGGTGGCGTGCGGCTCGGGGTGGCTGGATGTTCCGCAGGGCACGGTGGCGACGTTTGCGGCTGAGCTTGGAATTGCAGGAGACGTGACGAAGAGCGGATTGGGGCGTCTTGAGCTGAAAGGGCGTTTTGACGTGAGCGAGGGGGCCGTGCTTGTGAGGGAGGGCGTGCTTCGTCTGGACGAAGTGGATGCGCCGGGCGTCACGAATCTCGCGGTGCAAAGCGATGCGTTTCTCGAACTGTGCGGCAGATCGTCCTTCACGAACGCTGCGGCGCGTTCGACCATTGCCACGAACGCGCTGAGGCGGGTGGATGGGGTGGCGGAGGCGCGACTTTCGCTTGGGGTGTTTACGCCGAAGAAGTCGTTCTGCGTTCCCGAGGGAGTGGCGCTGGAAGTGTGCGCGCCGCCGTTGGACGATGGAGGGCGCGTGTGGACGGCCACGGTGGACGGGCTAATCGATTATAACGGCGTGATCAATGGAACGTACGGAAAACTCGGCGGAGGCGGAACGGTGAGGGCGGTCGGAGTGAGGTCCAGATCGTCCTCAGGCATGGGTTACGGCGAATGTCGCCTGGAGATGCGCCCTGGGGAAGGAAGCGTCTTTCCCGTGCTTGGATTCATCGACTGGGCATATGCGTTCGTCGTGTTTGACGGGACGGTGGTTGCGCCGTTCGGCGGGGATGTGACGATGGGTGGCGATCCTCTGGAGCGTTCACGCGTGGCGATGTACGTTGACAAGAACGGACTCGTCTTTGACACGCTTGACAGGTCCTGCGCGGCGCCGGTGGCCCGCACTGTTCTGATTGGTGGTATGGACGGCGAAGAGGGGCTTTTCTTCGGAGGTACGGGCGATGTGACGAAAGTGGGCGAAGGGATGGTGCGCTTCACCAGCGTGGAGGATCAGCATGTCGGGCGTACAGTGGTGCGCGGCGGGGCGATGTCGTTTGCGGTGGGCAGCGCGACTTCGGGATTCGAGGTGTGCGGAGGGGCGGCGCTTTTGCTGGAGGGACCATTCTACGAAGCTCC
Source organism: Kiritimatiellia bacterium (assembly GCA_017459225.1). Classification (GTDB taxonomy): domain Bacteria; phylum Verrucomicrobiota; class Kiritimatiellia; order RFP12; family UBA1067; genus RUG572. The sequence continues at coordinate 1,731 of JAFUDL010000235.1, read as the reverse complement.
TGTTGAGCTTGGCGAAGGGGCGTTGCTTGATCTTTCGTGCGAAGCGCCAACGCTCGTTGCGTGTACCAACTTCGTGATGGCGTCCGGAAGCGAGATGCGCATGACTGCGGGGCGTGATGGATGCGATTTTGTTGACGTGCGCGGCGGAACGCTTTCGCTGCCGGATGGTGGAACGGTGCGCTTCGAGGTGCGAATGACGCGCGATTCGCAGTGCGGATTCCATCCGGTTTTGCTGGCGGATGCGTTGCCGGGCGATCTGCTACGCCGTGTGACGGTGAATGTTGACGCGCCGGAAGGGCGCGTGACGCGCGTGGAGACGGATGCCGGCATGCTGGGCGTGAGAACGTGGTCACTTGGCACGCTTTTCCTCCTGCGCTGACTTCACCCGCTCCTTAGCAGTTGCTTCTTCTGTGATTTGTGAACGGTACAACGCCGCGCTGCTTGAGAAGAAGGTCGAGGCGTTCTTCGAGAAGAATCCCCAAAAACGCGAATTGGCGCATTCCATAGGTCGACTTTCCCGTATTTTTTCGCAACCCCCTTTACTTTTTAGATTGGCTTGTTGTATAATATGAGCGTCATGGAAATGACAGTAAGTTAAGACAACAAGGAAGGAAATCAAATTGAAATTCAACAGGGATGACATGATGACATCTGTCTACGAGGCTTTGCGATATGTCCGGGAATCGTATCGGCACCGTAAATGTGTGGAGCGGTGATGAGCCAGAGAACAGCAAAGGTCTTATCGTATGAAAGCGGAAGAGAAAATTGAACGTTGTCAGGGCAAGCCGGAAGGATTGGACTGGGTGTTTTTATTGGCGGAGCAACCGCAATTAGCCGACAAGTGCCCGTGGAATCAGCTGCCTTACGAATGCTACAAGGAATTCTGCGGCTGGGAATATCTTCTCGAACGGCAACCGCAGTTTGCCGAGAAGTGCAACTGGAAAAGAATGCCCGGCCACTCGGTGTTGACGCTTCTCAGGAAACATCCTTCCTTGGCGAAATATGTCGCATGGGACAGGCTCACTGGCATTAACTGGTGCTGCCTGCTCAAGGAAAGCCCGCAGTACGGACAGTATTGCGACTGGAAGAAGCTGGACGGCGGTTGGCTGTGGATGATTTTTTCAAGTCAGCCGGCCCTTGCCAAGTATGCCGACGGAGAATGTTGGCAGAAACTGGATGGGTTGGATTGGGCGAGGCTACTGTCCAAGCAGCCCCAGTTCGCCGAATTCTGCGATTGGACAAAGTTGTCAGGTGAGAATTGGGGACTTCTTCTTGGGCATCAACCGCAATTCGAAGAGCATCTTGACTGGGTGAGCCTGGATGACTGGGGCTGGGGTAAGCTGCTTGAGCTTCAGCCGCAGTATGTCTGCCACTGCGAATGGGACAAGCTCAGCGAAACCGTCCGACGCTTTCTGCTCCGTGTCCAGCCCGGAATCAAGGATTACTAGATATCAGGCGGAAGAATGTGGAGTAAAACGAGACAGGTCATTGGTTGCATCACCTTGCGGCGGAGGTGGTCGATAGTGGACGTGTGGGGGCTAGACATGAGAGGCGCGCTATTAGTCTTCGCCGCATTCGCCTGGGCGCTGTGCGCTCAGGGCGACGTGATGGTCACGACTTGGAACATGAAGTGGTTCCCGTCGGGACTCGTCGACCTGAGGAACAGCGAGGAGGCGGAGAAGGCAACAGTGGCGGAGGCGGGAAGGATGCTGTCTGAGGCGTTCAAGGAAC
>JAFUDL010000234.1 GCA_017459225.1 Kiritimatiellia bacterium | reverse complement strand
GGCGTGGAGGCGATCAGGTTTGATTTCGGAGGCGGCGACATGCAGCAGAACTACGGCGTCGGCTACAAGGAGATTGATGTGGTTCGAGACCGTTGCACTATTTTCGCGCCCGTCGCCGCCACATCCGAGAACTACTTCTCAGCCAATCAGGATATTCGCTCTCCAGTTCACGCGATCGACTGGTCGGGGATGTCGTCTTCTTTGGGAATCGTGGTGGACGGCGCCATGGCGAGCACGGCGTATTCGAGCGTCGTCTGGCTGAGCAAAAACACGAAGCCGACATGGATCGCGTTCGACCTTGGCGCAGTACGGACGGTCAAGGGCTTCCATCTCTGGAACTACAACGAAAACAAATATTCGACTCGTGGCATCAAGACGGCGGCAATATACAAGGGCGATACGATGCCCGCGCAGGGCACTGCATATGCCTCCACCGGCGCTGCGTGGGGTACGCTTGTGCAGGAAATGTCATTCGCCAAGACCCCGGGAAACGTGAATGACGCGGGCAGGGACTACTTCTTCGACGAGCCGGTCTCTACGCGCTATCTGCAGTTCGCCATATCGGAAAACCACGGATCGGAGTATCACACGGGAATCTCTGAGATTGTGTTCTACGCCGATGACGGCGAGGAGGTCGTGACGCGGCGCGATTCGGGATTGAAGACGGTGCCGGATGCGCTTGGCAAGAGCGTGGTTGCCGTCGAGGGAACGGGCACGGCAGCGCCGATCACGCTCGCAGCCACGACTACGCGCCTCCACACGCTACGCACCGAGACCTGGGACGGACCGGTGCAGATTGACGCGTCTGGCAAGACGCTCGCGCTAGGGAAGATCGTGCTGACCGCAGGAACCGCCGGGCTCGAGATCATGTCCGGCGGCACGCTCACCTGCGTGGAGGATCAGCACAACTGGATGAAATGGACGCTTGACGCCGACCTTGTCATCCACGGCACGCTCGCCGACAATGCCAACGGCAGCGTGTCGTTCGTGAAGACGGGCACGGGCACGGTCACGATCGATGGCACGGACACGCACCAAGGCGATTCATTCTACACGGGAGGCGGCTACCGCCAGACGGGCGGCATGGTCGATACGCGCGGCGCGACGTTCACGGACGTCGCATGCGAGCTGACCGGCGGCAAGTCGCGGGCGACGGAAGGTGTTGCAGTAAAGGCGTCCAACATGCGCGTGGTCGGCCCCCATATCGCAGATTGGCGCTACATAGGTCTGAATTCCGGCTCGCCATCGCTCACCGTCGCAGACGGCGGTGTGATGAAGGCGGGGTGGTTCTCCGGCGATCCTTTGGACTTCTCGATTGTTCTCGACGGCGGCACGCTCGGCACGAGCGCGCTTGGCACGGCGTCTCCGTGGCTTCCGGCATTTGGCACGGTCACGGTGGGCAACGGCGGCGCGGTGTTCGACACGTCCGCCGCAGATGCGGTGGTTGAGGCGGACATCATTACATCCGCCGGCGCGATACTCAAGACGGGCGGGAACACGCTCACGCTGAGGCGTCGCGTCAAGGGTGCGACGCAGGTGGATGTTGACGGCGGCACGCTTGCGCTGTCGCTCCCTGCGCCAGTCATTCACTACGACTTCAACTCCATTTCCGGCACGAGCGTTCCCAATCTTGGAACGGGCGGCGCCGCGCTGGACGGCGTGATCAGCGGCTCGCCTGCGACTATATCGGGCGTGGACGGCAACGCGCTCCAGTTTTCAGCGGCGGATCAGGGTGTGGCCACGGCGGGCAATGTGACGATGCGGCAGTTCACGTATGCGGCGTGGGTGAAGTCGGCCGGGAGCTACAACAAGGCCCAGCGCATCGTCATTGGAGGCCTATACTCTAACCGGGCAATATTCCTTGGGTACCTTGGGACAGACAGTGACAACAAGTACTGGGGCTTCGCTCGTGAAGGACTCGAAATGGGCGGTGCAACATCTTCCAACGACACGGAAAACTGGCATCATCTGGCCACGACCTACGACGGCGAGACGGTTACGCTGTATATTGACGGTGTGGCGGTGAAGACGGTGACGCCCGCACGTAACAGGACGGCAGTGACGATGAAGATCGGTTTCGGCAACAACGTTTCGCCGGATGCGGAGTACTGGAACGGCGCGATCGACGAGGCATACGTGTTTGACCGGGCTCTTTCGGCGGACGAGGTGGCGATGCTGAAGAACGAGCGCGTTTGGCGGGCCGTGGACGTGCTTGATCCCGGCACGGATCTGAACGTCGCCGCCGACGCGACGCTTGATCTTGGCGGAACGGACCAGACGGTCACGACGTTCTCGATTGGAGGCCACCTCAAGTGCCACGGCGAAACTACCTGGGGCGCGATGGGGAGCGGGGCCGCGTACGAAACGTCGTGCATAACCGGAAGCGGCGTGTTGCGCGTGAAGGGCCCCGCCCCTCGCGGGACGATTTTCATCCTCAGGTAGCAGAAAAGGGATTCGCAAGATGAACAGGAAACCGAGAAACACAGTGTCATTCGGCGTTGCGGCTGTCGTGACGGCCTTGGCATTTCTGCCGTTCGCCGCAGGCGCCGATCTGCGCGAGGACTTCCGCGCGCCGAAGGGCGCGGTGCGCGAGAACACGGGCCCGCTCTTCTGGCTGCACGGCACGGAGACGCCGGAGCGCCTGCGCGAGTACGTGGGACGAGTAGATGAAAGTGTGCAGGGCATCCTCACGATCGAATCACGTCCGCACATCAACTGGATGCGCCCCGAGTGGTGGCGCGATGTGGACATCGTGCTTCAGGAATGCAAGAGGCGCGGCCTTGGTAGGGGTGCCTCGCCGAGGCGGCCGCTTCATTTTGGCCCGCTCGGCGAGCGGGTCCTGCCGTTTTCGGGGGCGTTTTGTGGTT
>JAFUDL010000233.1 GCA_017459225.1 Kiritimatiellia bacterium | reverse complement strand
TGAGGCGGCTCTGGATGCGCTGGGCGACCGCGAAGCCGCTGTATGCATTGAACTCACGAAGATGCATGAGCGCGTGTCGCGCGGATATCTCTCTAATCTCGCCGCCGAATTCAGGGACGCCAAGGTGAAGGGCGAAGTGGCGCTCGTGATCGCAGGCTGCAATCCCAAGTTCGCGCGCCAATCCTCTTCTTGCGAAAATTCGAATGACACCATAACAGACAAAACACAGGCATAGAAAATGACGATACTACCGGCAATAGACTTGAAGGGCGGCGTGTGCGTGCGTCTGCGCCAAGGGCGCGCGGACGACGTGACCACCTACAACGACGATCCCGCCTCGCAGGCGCGCGACTGGCGCGCACAGGGCGGGCGCGAGCTCCATGTGGTGGATCTCGACGGCGCGTTTGCGGGCACTCCCCGCCATGCAGAGGTGATTGGTTCGATCATCAAGGCGTTTGGAGGTCCCGTGGAGGTTGGCGGAGGGCTTCGCACTCCAGAGGCGCTTGCCGCAGTGCTTGAGGCTGGCGCAGCGCGTGCGATCATCGGCTCCGCGGCGCTGGACAACCCGGAATTCATCACGCGCGCCGTGGAGCAGTACGGCGAGCGCATCGCAGTGGGCATCGACGCACGCGACGGATTCGTGCAGACGCACGGCTGGGTCAAGACCACTGCGGTCAAGGCGACAGAGCTTGCGAAGGCCATGGCCGCGATAGGCGTCAAGACGATCATCTACACCGACACCGCGACGGACGGCATGCTCGGCGGCCCCAACTTGGCGCAGATGGCGGCGATATGCGATGCCGCGCCTGAATGCTCAATCACGGCTTCGGGCGGCGTGTCGAGCCCGCGCGACGTTGCGAACCTCATCGCGCTCGCGCGCCCCAACCTCCGCGCCGCGATCGTGGGCAAGGCCCTCTATGACGGCCGCACGACTCTAGCCGAGATGAACGCCGCCGCAGGCTGCTGAGAGAAAGGTCCATCATGCTACCAAAGGCTTCGCTGGAGACGCTGAAGAACGGTCTCAAGCTTGTACTCGTGCCGGACGACCATGTGGAGAGCGTGTGCTTCGGAATTTTCGTGGCTAGCGGTTCGCGCCACGAAACGCCTGCCCTCGCCGGAATCTCGCATTTCATCGAGCACATGCTCTTCAAGGGCACGTCCACGCGCTCGGCCCTCGAGATATCGCAGGCGATAGAGGGGCGCGGCGGCAACTTCAATGCCTACACCTCCGAGGAGAGTACGTGCTTCTTCGCCCATATGCCGTACGACTCGCTCGCGACGGCGGTGGACATCCTATCCGACATGTACACGCGCGCCGCGATTCCAGACGACGAGTTCGCTCGCGAGCGCAACGTGGTGCTGGAGGAGATCAAGATGTACGCCGACGAGCCCGACTCCGTGGCGAGCGAGAACCTCTCACGCGCGCTCTTCCCCGGGAACGCCCTCGGCCTGCCGATCTCTGGCGGCGCGGCCACTCTCGAGAAGATGACGCCCGCGACGCTCCGCCGCTACATCCGCCGCGCCTACGTGCCGCGCGCAACATGCGTCGTGGTTGCAGGTCGCTTCGACGCGGCGCAGGCTCTCGCGCTTGTGGAGGATGCGCTTGGAGGACTCGCCGGCGGCGCGCCGCTCGGGTTCGAGAAGGTACGGGCGCGTCCACGCCCCGTGCGCGAGGTTCGCGCAGAGCGCGACATACAGCAGGTACAGCTTGCGTTGGGGTTCCGCATGTTCGGCGTGCACGCCACCCTGCGCCGCAAGACCGCCGCGAATGTCTTCGACTGCCTGATGGGGCGTACGATGAGCTCGCGCCTCTTCCAGAGCGTGCGAGAGAAGAAGGGGCTCAGCTACGACATCCGCTCGCAGCTTCAGTTCTTCGACGACGTTGGCGGCTGGGCGGTGACGGCGGGTCTCGATTCCGCGCGCGCGCAGCAGGCGCTCGAGACGATCGAGAGGGAGTTCGCGCGCATCAAGGCCAAGAAGCCGTCCGCAGCCGAGATGCGCCGCACGAAGGACTTCCTTCTGGGCAACTTCCGCATCGGCATGGAGAACCAGCGCGCGCGCATGTTCTTCTTCGGCAACGCCGTCCAGACGTATGGAAGGGTGATTGCGCCCGAGACGATTCTTGATGCCGTTGAGTCGGTCACTGCGGACGACGTGCTGTCCGTCGCGAACGAGATTCTGCGCGAAGACATGATGAGCGTCTCGTGGGTGACGCCTAAGGCGAAATGAACCGCATACTATTCGAGCCAGGCGAGATACAGGGCGGGTGCGCCGTGTTCGACGGCGTGCGCGCGGAGCATGTCATAAACGTGCTGCACGGCGAAGTGGGGCAGGTGCTGCGCACTGGCGTGGTGGATGGCCTAGTGGGCGAGGGCGTGATCGAGACGATAGAGACGCTTCCGCCTGATCCCGCGACGGGACTCCTCCAGGGACGCATCACCGTGCGTTGCGAGCATCGCGACGAACCGCCTGCGCCATGGGCCGATCTGCTTCTTGCGCCGCCGCGTCCGCGCGCCATGAAACGCCTTCTGCCGCAGATTGCGCAGATGGGCGTGGGGCGCATCGTGCTTGTTGGCGCGCAGAAGACGGAGAAGGCGTTCTGGGGCGCGCAGTTGCTGAAGGAGAGCGTGCATCGTCCGCTTCTTCTCGACGGTCTCATGCAGGCCGGCACAACGGCTTTGCCCAAGATCCAGATCGAAAGAAACTTTCGGCGCTACATTGAGGGCGGACGCTTCGAGGTTGACTTTGCCGACTCTTCGCGACGTGTTGTGGCGCATCCGTACGCGCAGGGCAAAGAAACGCCCGGGCAGTCAGCGCATTGCGCTGGACCCGGGCGTGTGCTTGTTGCGGTGGGGCCGGAGGGCGGCTGGACCGATGACGAGGTGGCTATTCTCGAGTCGCATGGCTTCGAACGTCTCTCGCTCGGGCCGCGCATCCTCCGCACCGACACCGCGGTGGTGGCGCTTCTGGCGCGCCTGATGCCCTGTTAGAAGGCGCTTGCGGCGTCCTTGACCTTCTGGTCGCGCTTGTCGGCGGCGGCCTTGCGGGCCTCCTGGCGGAGCTGCTGCTCCTCCTCGTCGCCGAGACGCACGATGTCATCGTCCCACGCGGTGATCACCGTCTGGTACGTCGTTGATGCGCCTGCCAGGCACACCGTGACGCCGCGGGTGGGCGATACGTCGAAGGCGTAGTAGGGGCGGGTGAAGCTGCAGAGGCGCGCCCACGTGTTGTAGCGCTTCTCAAGAGCCTCGATCAGGTAGTGGCGGCGCCAGCTGCCTCCCGGCTCGACGGCGTTCTTCGCGCATGCGCACACCTTGGCGATCTTGTGCGTCTTGGGAGTGAGGTAGGCGTAGTAGTCGTCAAAGCCGGCAAGAGGCTTCTTGGGCTTGAACGCGACGCGCAGAAGGGAGGGCTCGCCTGCCTCGCGCACTGTGTTCGTGTCGCCTATCACGTCGCCGAACTTGAGGCCCATGAAGGTGTCGGTGGGGACGGGCTTCTCCACGTCTGCGCCGATCTTCGTGTTGAGCTTCCAGCCGGTGTCGCCCACGTTGTAGCTCTGGGCGTATTCGCTCGTGGTCGTGCCGAGCACGTTGCCGTTCGCGTCCATGCTCGTACGTGTTTCGCGGCGATGCTCCGTCACCAAGTTGCCGTTTGTGGTGATCGAGCTCTCCACGAACACGCGCGAGACGGACCCGTTGTCGTTCGTCGTCACCGTGCTCTCGGCGATCTTTGTTGACATGTCCTTCTTTTCTGCCGCCTGTACGGCCACAAGGCCTACAAGCAGCGTGGCGGAGAGGACGATTCCGCATGTTCTTACGCTTTTCTTGTTCATGGCGTTTTTCCTTTCGGTTTGTTTGTTGTTGTTCTGAAATCCCGGAAAACGCCAATAGTGTACCACTCAATTGTTAGTGGCAGATTAAAGAAAGTTTGAAAGTTTGAGAGTTTGAGGGTGTGAGACTATTCACACCCTCAAACATCGGAACCATAAGACTTTCAAGCCTTCGCTAGCGGAAGAAGAGCGAGAAGCCGCCGGGATGTGCGTTGATCAGACGCAGCTTGCCGTTCTGCACCTTGAGCGTGAAGTCCTCGGAGTAGTCGTTGCCTTCGTCGTCCTTCACGACGAGTCGCATCGCGGCCGCGCTCTCGGAGGTAATACCGAGAGTGTTCTCCGTGACGTCGTATCCGGAGCGTGTGGGCTTGCGGTTGAACACGGCCTTCACGCCCTTGAGGCCCGCGAGGGCGTCGCTAAGCGGATTCTCGAACGTCACGGCGTCCAGAGCGGCGTGCGAGGCGTTGCCGTGCATCTCCCAGGAGTTCTCCTCGCCTGTGAAGCGGAACGGACCGGAGAGCGTGCCGGAGCCCTTGAGAGTGCCATACACTGGGCACCAGCCGCCTTCGCGCGGCGCGTTCACGAGAGTGGATCCTGCCGCGAGCTCGATTTCTCCGCCGAGGCCGGGCTGCTCGAACTTCTGCGCGTCGCCGGGATTGTAGGCTAGCGGCAGATAGCGTTCGTCGAACGCATGGTATGCGCCGCCGTTCACGCTGAACTCGAGCGCGCAGATGTTGCCGTCAGCGTCCGTGAGGCCGCCGCCAGTGCCGCCGCTCGTGCCGGACGAGTTGTCGCCCAGGCGGAGGTCGTACTTGTGCCAGCCCTCGCCGAGCACGATGCTTCCGCTTGCGGTAGCGCAGTTGGACTTGACCGTGAAGAGACGGCGGCCGTCCACCTCAAGCGCGATCTGGTCGTCGAAGTTGCCCTGGAACGTCCACTGGCCCGCATCGGCAGCGGAGACGTAGAAGTGGCCGTCGAAGCGCGTGCACGCGCCGCCCAGTGGCGCACTTGCGCCATTGGAGAATTTCGCGTGCATGATCTGAATCGAGTTTGTCACGATGTCGATTGCGGCGTAGAGGCTCTCGTCGATCGTGTCGTAGATGTCGAGAGTGCTTCCGGGATGTGCGTACTTGCGCCACCTCACGCTCGTACGCGCGCCGAGGTGCTGACGCATGCGCATCGGCACGGTGGTGGTGTCGAACACCTGGTATGTACCGTTCGCTCCTACTTTGAACTTTATGCAGTCCGCGCCGCTGTATGCGCCCATCTGGGGATTGGCCGCGCCCGTGTAGAGCGAGATCATGAACTTGTGCCAGCCCTCGGAGAGATCCTTGCTCACGGTGCCTTCCGCGTCGGGACCGGTGGTGGAAAGCTCCGTGTCGTCGATGAACACGCCGTGATGCGTCTTCGCTCTGTAGTTGAAGTACCATGTGCCGGCCTGTTCCGCGCTCACGTAGAATTCGCCCATGTAGTTGAAGCCCGAGCCGCTGCCGTACTTCACATCGGTAATCTGCGAAGCCGCGCGGTTGAGGTATGTGAGCGACGTTGCCACGAAGGGCGTGATGGGCTCGTTCGCGATGAACCTCGGGCGCATGTCGTTCCAGGCGTTGCCGCTCCATGTCCAGGCGAGGAATTCGACCATGTTCGTGCCGGCGATGTCGAGCGTGGCGGTGGTGTTCTCGGCGAGCGAGAGACCGCCCGCGAAGCCTGCCGCGTTTCTGAGATCGACGGGGGCCGTGGTGTCAACCGTCCACTTGCCGAGCGGGATGCCCTGGATTCCGGGACGGTCCGGCGCGAACGTTCCACCGCCGGTGAGCGTGACGTCGCTCGCGCCCGCGAGACCCGTGCCCCACTTGACGCTCTTGCCGTTCAGGTCGAACGTGACTTGGCCGCCCTTGACCGGGCCGCCGAAGAAGGCCCTCATGCCGGCCTTGCCGATGGAGAAGTTGTCGGTCGCGCGCAGGGTGCCGCTCTCCATGTTGAACGCGGTACGCGTCGGAGCGGTCCACGCCTCCTTGATGCCGTCCGAACCGATTTCGAGAATGCCGTCTCTGAACGTAAACGAACCCGCGTAGTAGTCGGAACCGATCCAGTGGGAGTAGAGACCCTTCACGGCGATGTGCGTGTTCGCGCCGGTGATTGTCCATTCGCCGCGTCCATTGCCGTTTCCGGCCTCTAGGTTGTTCGCGGTGAACACAATGTCGTTGGCGTATCCGGCAATGATCGGACCGGCGTTCTTCGTCTTGACGTTAGGCCCCTGCATGAAGAACTTGCTGATCGTTCCGTAGCAGGTAATCCCGTCGATGGCGGCTGAGGTGGAAGGATGGAAGTACACCGTGCCCGTATGCCCGCTCGCCGCATTGACGGTGAGCTTGTTCTTGCCGAACTTCGGCATCCCGTATCCGTCGCTGTTCGAGCCGATCACAAGTTCGCCGCCGCCGGTAAGCGACACGGCAAGCGCGGCGTCGCCCCAGTCGGAGTTGCCGCTGAGCAACGTCTGCCCGCCGCTCGCCTCGATGCGCGAATCGCCAGTCACGGTGCGCGGATAGATGAAGAAGTTGCGTCCGGTCCTGATCACGGGATTGCCTTCGTTCACCAGGTCGCCGTAGATGTAGTGGTTGCCGTTCGCCACCGTGATCTCGCTTCTGTTCGTGACGGTTTCCATGTAGTGCGTTGTGGCGCCGCCGCCCATTGTGAGCTTGGCGCCTTCGGAGACGGTGAGAGGCGTTCTGATGTAGCCGGTGCCGTTGTCGTTGCCGATGTAGGCTCTGTCGCCCACGGCCACCATGCCGCCGACGTTCCACGCGCCGGTTGCGGCCCACATCGAGAATGCGCCGTGAAGCTCGATGCCGTTGGGTATGTTCAGCGTGAAGCCGCCGCCCTCAGGGCAGTAGCATCCCTCTTCGGCAATCACCATCTTGCCAACGGAGATCGGGCCATGCACGTTGAGTCCGCGCGTGCGGTTGGCCGCGCTGTTCTTGATGGTCAGCGTGG